>CAMWRR010000001.1 GCA_947176715.1 uncultured Rikenellaceae bacterium
GTTTTAACAGATGCGGTTGGGTACCTTCAGTGAATAACGCTTATAACTTCGTGACTCTCACTTGCGGGCCTCCGTGCGGGGGAGGCTCCGGCCCGCTCGGCCCCTTCGCTACTCTACGGGTCCGCCAAGCGGAAAGTGTTTGATGACCTCGCATTCGCTCGGACCGCATCCGGTAACGAATATAAGTTTTACCGGACAGTAATAATAGATAATAAAAGAGCCTCGTTAAGATCTTAACGAGGCTCTTTCGTGTTAAATGTATTACTCCAGAGAGTGGATGACCAGTCCGGAGCGGAGCTTAGGCTCGAACCACGTTGTTTTTGGGGGCATTATGTTGCCTGAGTCGGCAATGTCTACCAGCTGTTTCATAGATACGGGGTAGAGTGCGAATGCCACCGCCATACCGCCGTTGTCGACACGCTCTTTGAGTTCGCCGAGCCCGCGGATGCCGCCTACGAAGTCTATGCGTTTGTCGGTGCGCAGGTCTTTGATGCCTAACAGCTTGTCGAGTACGAGGTTAGAGAGTATGGTAACGTCGAGTACGCCTATGGGGTCGCTGTCGTCGTAACGCCCCTCGCGTGCTTTGAGTCTGTACCACTCGCCGCCTATATACATGCTGAACTCATGCAGGGCCGACGGCTTGACTATCTCCTTGCCCTCGCGGGTGACGATGAAATCCTCGTCGAGAGCGGCGATGAACTGCTCGGGAGTCATGCCGTTGAGGTCTTTGACCACGCGGTTGTAGTCTATGATTTTGAGCTGGTTCTCGGGGAATATCACAGAGAGGAAGTAGCAATACTCCTCATTGCCGGTGTGGTTGGGGTTCTGCTTCATCTTCTCGCCTCCCACTAACGCGGCGGCGGCGGTACGATGATGACCGTCCGCCACATACAGGGCTGGCATGGCGGCGAATATCTCCGTTATGCGGTCGATGATGGCGCGGTCGCGTATCACCCAGAAGTGGTGGCCGAAACCGTCCTCAGCCACGAAGTCGTACTCCGGAGCACCCTTTGTCACCGACGACACTATGGCGTCTATCTCGGCATTGGCCGGATGGCTGAAGAATACGGGCTCTATGTTGGCGTTCTGGTTGCGGACATGCTTCATGCGGTCCTCCTCCTTGTCTTTGCGCGTCAGCTCGTGCTTCTTTATCTTGCCGGTGAGGTAGTCGTCGAAGTGACAGCACGCCACAAGGCCGTATTGCGTGCGTCCGTCCATCGTCTGGGCGTAGACGTAATAGCAATCCTCGGGGTCCCCTACGAGCCAGCCGCGCTCCTGCCACAGACGGAAGTTCTCCACCGCCTTGTCGTAGACCTGCTGGGAGTGCTCGTCGGCGATGGGGTCGAAATCTATCTCCGGCTTGATGATGTGCAACAGCGACTTCTCGCCCGCTTCGGCCTTGGCCTCCTGCGAGTTGAGCACGTCGTAAGGGCGCGAGGCAACCTGCGATGCGTACTCTTTGGGAGGTCTGATGCCTTTGAAAGGTTTTATCTTTACCATAATAATATACGTTAAAAATCTCCCCGCAAAATGACGGGGAGAGATTGCTATTTGTTAACCTGGAATGTGGTGTCGCCCGTGGCGAAGAAGCCCACTATCTGACGTGCCGCGGCCAAACCTGCGTTGATGTTGGCTTCGGCCGTCTCGGCACCCATCTTCTTGGGTGTGGCGAAGACGCGTGTGCCGAACTTCTCGCGCAAGGCGTCGTAGTTGTCGGGCTTGACGTCGGTGGCGTATTTGAGGTCGGGTCTCTCTTCGAGCACCGCCATGAGGTCGGCCTCGTTGATCACATCCTTGCGGGCCGTGTTGACTATGATGGCACCTTTGGGCAGGAGCGAGAGCAACGAACGTCCCACCATTCCGCGGGTCTGCTCGGTAGAGGGCAGATGTATCGACAGCACGTCGCTGACCTTGTAAAGCTCCTCGGCGGTAGCGAGGGGATAGTCGCACTCTGGGTCGGTAATGGGACGGCGACCCGAGGCATACACCGTCATACCGAAGCCGTGTGCGTAGCGTGCCACCAACTTGCCGATGTTGCCGAAAGCGTGGCATCCCATTCTCTTGCCGGCTATCTCCGAACCTGTCCCCGGATTGAACTGGTTGCGGGCCATGTAGATAGCCATCGCGATAGCCAGCTCGGCCACGGCATTGGAGTTCTGACCCGGGGTGTTCATCACCACTATGCCGCGCTCGGTGGCGGCGGCAAGGTCTACATTGTCGTAACCGGCACCCGCACGCACCACTATCTTGAGCTTGGGTGCGGCGGCTATGACCTCGGCGGTTATCTTGTCGCTGCGTATGATTACAGCCTCCGCATCGGCCACGGCGGCGAGCAACTGGCTCTTGTCGGTGTACTTCTCGAGCAAGGCGAGCTCATGACCGGCACCTGTCACTATATCCTTTATGCCCCCTACGGCCGCTGCCGAGAAGGGCTTTTCTGTCGCAAGCAATATCTTCATGACTGTTAACCTTTTATCTTAGCGAACTCACGCATAGTGTCGACAAGGGCCTGAACACCCTCTACCGACATGGCGTTGTAGGTAGAGGCGCGGAAACCGCCCACCAGACGGTGCCCCTTGATGCCGACCATGCCGCGTTCGGTAGCGAAAGTGCGGAACTCGTCGGCCAAATCCTCGAAGCCGTCGTTCATGACGAAACAGATGTTCATCAAAGAGCGGTCCTCCTTGACAGCCGTGCCCTTGAAGAGGGGGTTGGAGTCTATCTCGTCGTATAGTATCTCGGCCTTCTTGCGGTTGATCTTCTCCATCTCCTTTACGCCGCCCAAGCCTTTGAGCCAGCGGAGCGTCTCGCGCATTACGAATATCGGGAATACGGGAGGGGTGTTGTACATTGAGCCGTTGTCGATGTGCAGGCGGTAGTCCACCATGCTGGGCAGTTTGCGCGATACCTTGCCGAGTATATCTTCGCGTACTATCACGAACGTTACGCCAGCGGGTGCGAGATTCTTCTGCGCGCCGCCGTATATGAGTCCGTATTTGCTTACGTCTACGGGACGGCTGAGTATATCGGAGCTCATGTCGGCCACCAGTGTCACGGGAGAGTCTATGTCGGTGTGGTACTCGGTGCCGTAGATGGTGTTATTGGTGGTTATGTGCAGGTAGTCGAGGTCGGAGGGTATGTCAAACCCTTTGGGTATGTAGGTGAAGTTCTTGTCTTCAGACGACGCCACGCATACCGTCTCGCCGAAGTTGGCCGCCTCTTTCATGGCCTTCTTGGCCCATACGCCCGTGTTGACATAACCGGCCTTTTTCTCGAGTAGGTTGTAGGGTATGTGGAAGAACTGGGTGCTGGCACCGCCTCCGAGGAAGAGAACGTGATAGCCCTCGGGCACTCCCAACAGCTCCTTGAACAGAGCCACCGTCTCGTCCATCACTGCCTGAAACTCCTTTGAACGGTGAGATACCTCCAGTATGGAGAGTCCTATGCCGTCGAAATCGAGGACGGCCTTTGCTGCATTCTCGAATGCGATGCGGGGTAGTATTGAGGGACCCGCGCTGAAATTAACTTTGCCCATAGAAATGTTTTTAATGCCCGTTTACAGGGCGATGAACGTATGTGTTTGTTAAATAATATCCGTTATCGATTTACAATTATAATAATTTTTTGTCAAAAAACGAAATAAATGTTAAATTTTCTTCGATTTCGGGCGAATTAATTTCAGAACACACCGGTATTCGGGGTTAACAGCCCCGTTTCCGAACCGACGTTATACCGGTTAATACGTTATGGCTAAGGTAAAAGCGGGAGTCAAGCAACTTATCGTAGTTCGTCGCCTCGAAACAGTAAGGCGGCGACCGTTTCATCCCTCCGGGGCGTGGATGCGGACACACCGTTAAGGGTGTTATCCCGTATTCCGCCTGTAGTGGAAATTTCCGACACGAAACAAAAACACCCCGAAAGCCGAAACTTCCGGGGTGTATCTTCAGAAACCTGCGCAACGCTTATTGCTGCTGTTTCTTCTTATCGTAGTGCTTTTGGTAGCGGCTCATAAACTTATCAACGCGTCCTGCGGTGTCGACGAGCTTCATCTTACCGGTATAGAAAGGGTGTGATGAGCTTGATACCTCGACTTTGAAAACGGGATAGGTTTCGCCGTTCACTTCTATGTCTTCTTTGGTCTGAACGGCGGCCCTGCACAAAAACGTAGTGTCGTTCGACATGTCTTTGAACGCCACGATACGATAATTTTCAGGATGGATACCTTTTTTCATTGTGCTGTGTTTTGTTGTTTTCCGGTTGCAAAGGTAACCCATTAATTCGGATTACCAAATATATTTTCGCAAATAAACGGCTATTTGCTCTTGATATATGCGTCGATGGCGGCGGCGGCCTTACGTCCGGCCCCCATGGCCAGTATCACCGTTGCGGCACCGGTCACCGTGTCGCCGCCGGCGAATATGCCGGGACGCGAGGTGGCGCCGTTTTCGTCGGCTACGATACAGCCGCGTCTGTTGGTCTCCAGTCCGTCGGTAGTGGTGGCTATCAGCGGGTTGGGCGATGTGCCGAGGGCCATTATCACCACGTCGCACTCTATGTCGAACTCCGAGCCGGGCACCTCAACGGGCGAACGACGTCCCGATTCGTCGGGCTCGCCCAGCTCCATGCGTACGCAACGCAGGGCCTTGACCCACCCTTTGTCGTCGCCTATCACCTCCACGGGGTTGGTGAGCATACGGAAGTCGATGCCCTCCTCCTTGGCGTGGTGCACCTCCTCGCGGCGTGCGGGCAGCTCGGCCTCGCCTCGACGGTAGATTATGGTGGCCTCCGCGCCCAGACGCTTGGCGGTGCGCACGGCATCCATAGCCACGTTACCGCCGCCCACCACGGCCACTCTGTCGCCGGTGTATATGGGGGTGTCGTAAGAGTCGTCGTAGGCGTGCATGAGGTTGGCGCGCGTGAGGAACTCGTTGGCCGAGACCACGCCGTTGAGGTTCTCGCCCGGTATGTTCATAAAGCGGGGCAGACCGGCGCCCGAGCCTATGAATACGGCCTCGTAGCCCTCCTCGTTCATGAGCGAGTCGATGGTGACGGTGCGTCCCACCACCACGTCGGTCTCTATCTCCACGCCGAGCTTCTTGACGTTCTCTATCTCCGGAGCCACCACCCCTGCCTTGGGCAGACGAAACTCCGGTATGCCGTATTCGAGCACGCCGCCCGCCTTGTGCAGGGCTTCGAATATCTTGACACCGTATCCCGCTTTGGCAAGGTCGGCGGCACATGCCAACGACGCCGGACCGCTACCCACTATGGCCACCTTGTGTCCGTTGGCGGGCTTGCATTTTACTTTGAGCGAGCCGGTGTTGCGTCCCCAGTCGCCTATGAAGCGTTCGAGCTTGCCTATTGCCACAGGCTCGCCCTTGATGCCGAGGATGCACGAACCCTCGCACTGATTCTCCTGCGGGCATACGCGTCCGCACACCGAGGGGAGCGACGAATCTTCGGCCACAGCGGCGGCGGCTCCGGCGAGGTCTCCGGCGTTTATCAGCGATATGAACCGGGGTATCTGGAGCGATACGGGGCATGCCTCCACGCAACGCGGCTTACCGCAGTTGAGACAGCGGCTCGCCTCCAGACGCGCCTCCTGCTCGTTGTAACCGTAACATACCTCCTCGAAATTGGTGGCCCTCACAGCGGGCTCCTGTTCGCGCACGGGGGTGCGCGGTATCTTGTTTGCCATAATTATCCGTTTTTTGTTCACGGAGCCGCGGCCCCGCCTGTTATATTATAGTTGTCAGTGCAGACCCACCTTGCATTTGTGACCCTCCAACGCCTCCTGAACGGCCTTGGCCTTGCGGCTCTCGATGGTCTTGTACTGGGCCTGACGGCGCATGGCCTCGTCGAAGTCTACCTGATGGCCGTCGAACTCGGGCCCCTCCACGCATGTGAAGTAGGTTTTGCCGCCCACCGTCACGCGACATGCGCCGCACATTCCGGTGCCGTCCACCATGAGCGAGTTGAGGCTCACTATGGTCTTGATGCCGTATTTGGCCGTGGTCAGACACACGAACTTCATCATTATCATAGGCCCTATGGCAACCACCACGTCGTAGCTCTTGCCCTCGGCCACGAGCTTCTCGAAGAGCTGGGTTACCAGACCGTGGAAACCTTCGGAGCCGTCGTCCGTAGCCACGTAGAGGTTGCCGGCCACGGCGCGCATCTCCTCTTGCATTATGAGCAGATTCTTGCTCTTGGCCCCCACTATGACATCGGCCTTGACACCCTGCTCGGCGAGCCATTTGACCTGCGGATAGACGGGTGCGGTGCCCAAGCCGCCGGCTATGAACATTATGCGTTTGCCGCGCAACTGCTCGATGTTTTCATATACGAACTCGGAGGGACGTCCCAGCGGACCCACGAAGTTGGCGATGCACTCGCCCTCCTCCAAGGCGCATATACGTGCCGACGAGGCTCCCACCACCTGTGTCACTATGGTTACGGTGCCACGGTCGGTGTCGTAGTCGCAGATGGTGAGCGGGACACGCTCCCCGCGTTCGTCCACCCTTACTATCACGAACTGACCGGGACGCGCCGACCGTGCCACGCGGGGCGCCTCCACATCCATCAGGCAGATATTCTCCGCCAACATTCTCTTTTTTACAATCTTGAACATACTCTTTATCGTTGAGAGGGCCCTTGCGTCCCAGTCCTGTTTTACTTTACGTTAGCCACCGCCCGTAGCCTTATCACCGGCTCTGTGGGGTCGTTGGTCACCACCGTCACCTCCTCGCTGAGGCGTCCCGCTCCTGCCGGCGATAGCCTTACGGTGAGGGTCGCGCTCTTGCCCGGCTCTATCTGCCGGGTCGATACCTCGCAGCTCACCTGCGACGACGAACATGTCACGTTCACTATGTCAAGGGTGCGTGTGCCGCCGTTGGTGAGTGTGAAGCGGTGTGTCAGAGCCTTGCCGCGCGATACCTCGCCGAAGTAACGGAATGTCTCGGAGAGGTCGGCCCGCGGTGTCACTCGACGCTCGTCGGGCGAGAGCGAGGTGAAGTCGGGCGTGGCTACGCCGTCGGCACGTATGACGGCTACCTCTGCACCGTCGACCCTGAGCTCTATGCGTGCCTTGAAAGGTCCGTAGGTGTCGCGGCTCTTGAGGTCGTAGGTTATCAATATCTGCCCTTTCGCACCCGGGGCGAGAGAGGAGGGGGCCGTGACGGAGCATACGCCGTCCGTTTTGGCCTCTATCCTTATGGGTTTGGCGGTGGGGTTATACAGCTCTATCGCCTTGGTGTGTCGGTAGCCCACCGGTATGTTGCCGAAATATACCGAATTGCTCCCACCGCGAAGCCCCGACGGTGTGAACACCACGGGATAGTCGTCGGCCACGGTGCGCGGACGGCCCGTGACGGTGCCCGTGATGGTTACTATGTCGGTGGATTTGCGTCCGTTGCTGACGAGGTATATCTCTTTCTTGAAGTATCCGGGTCTGTCGGCGGGGTCGTACGTGATGCGCAGGGTGGCTTCGCGGCCCGGCATCAGGGGGGCCTTGTCGTACGACGGGGTGGTGCATCCGCAGCTCGTCGAGACGAAGTCTATGACGTAGGGCCTGTCGCTTACGTTGCGGTATCTGACGGTGCATGTGACTATGCCGTCGGTCTCCTTTACGGTGCCGAAGTCGTAGACGGCGGGGGTGAACGTTATCTGCCCCGACGGCCTGTTCTGAGCACCTGCCGTGAGTGTCGCCGCCAGGCCGAGTATGAATATGACGAATAGTCTCATCTTCTATCGGTTTATTACTCCGGAGCCGACCAACTCGCCGTCTTCGGCATACCATGCGGCGAACTGTCCGGGGGTGATGCCGCGCTGAGGGGTGTCGAACACCGCGTACAGCCCCTCCTCCGCGGCGAAAAGCGTACCGCCCTGCAACGGCTGGCGATAGCGTATGCGCATGCCGTAACGTCGCCTCTCTCCCGGCGCCATGCGTTGCGACGGCCTTATCCAGTGGGTCTCGTCGGCCCTTACGAAAAGGGCGCGGCGTAACAGCCCGGGGTGGGAGTGTCCCTGACCGGTGTATATTATGTTGTTCTCTACGTCTGTGTCTATCACGAAGAGCGGCTCTCTCTTGCCGCCTACGTGCAGCCCTTTGCGTTGTCCTACCGTGAAGAACTGGGCGCCGTTGTGGGTGCCTACCACCGTGCCGTCGCTCCTGTCGTAGCTATACGGACGCGCCGCCTCCGACAATGCCGCGGTGTTGAAACCGTAGCTGTCTATGACATCGTCGGGGCTTAGCCTCCTGCCGTCGTAGACGGGTGAGAGGGGCTCTATCTCCACTATGTCGCCCTTGCGCGCTTTGAGCTTCTGTTGCAGAAACACCGGCAGGTCGACCTTGCCTACGAAGCATATCCCCTGCGAGTCTTTTCGTTTGGCGGTGGCCAGCTCCATCTCGGCGGCTATGGTCCGCACTGTGGGCTTGTCTATGTCGCCTATGGGGAAGAGGGCGCGAGAGAGCTGCTCCTGCGAGAGCTGACAGAGGAAATAGCTCTGGTCTTTGTTGCCGTCGGTGCCTGCGAGCAGACGGTGGGCTACGGTGCCGTCCGCTTCCGTTACGCTCTCTTTGCGGCAATAGTGGCCCGTGGCTACGTAGTCGGCCCCGAGCTTCAAAGCCTCCTGCACGAAAGCGTCGAACTTTATCTCGCTGTTGCATAGCACGTCGGGGTTGGGGGTGCGGCCACGCTCATATTCGGCGAACATGTAGTCGACCACGCGTTCGCGATACTGACGGCTCAGGTCCACCACATGAAACGGTATGTCGAGCTTGCGGGCCACCAGCTCGGCGAAGATGAGGTCCTCCTCGTAGGGACAGTCGCCCGAGAGGGTGCCCACCGTGTCGTGCCAGTTGCGCATGAATAGGGCCACGACCTCATACCCCTGTCTCTGGAGCACATAGGCCGCCACGCTCGAATCGACGCCTCCCGATAAACCTATTACGACACGCTTCATTGCTGACAATTTACCGACGAACTTACGGCACGTGTATCCGCCCCGTCTCTGTTTGTCTTATGCAAAGATAATGTTTTTGGGGACACGGTCTCCATTTTGGTCCGATTTTATGTTATTGTCGTCCGGACGCGAATGCCCGGCTGATGCGCATACCGTCCGGACAGAGGCGCTGCCGCTTGCAATAGGGCGTTTGTGTCCGTCGCGTGGCCGCTGCTTTTCCTGTAAGGCATGTTTTGTCGATGATTCACACGTAATTATGCCGGCTGTGTTTGCCGTACGGCAATAAAATTGATTATATTTGCATCCGCTAATGTCGTACGTCAGAGTGCGATGTTTCCTCACCAAGAACATATCCTATGGAGAGATTCTACGCCTTTATACGCAAGCCCCTGTGGCGCGACAGCCGTCTTCTGCTGGTGTTGTGGCTCGCGGTAGCCGTGGCCGGCAGCCTTATCAAGGGGTTGCGCGGTTCGTACAACAACTATCTGATATTCAAGGGTACGTTTTTTCATGCCATAGAGGGGTTGACGCTCTTCGGTCCCTATCCGGCGGAGTATGCCGATGCCAACCACTACGGCCCGTTGTTCGGTCTGCTCATCGCGCCGTTCGCCCTTATGCCCGACGTAGTGGGTATAACGGCACTGATGGCGGTGTGCACCCTTGCGCTCTATCTGTCGGTGCGCTCGTTGCCGCTCGACGATGGCAAAAAGGCATTCGTGCTGTGGTTCACGCTCAACGAGCTGTTCACGGCGGTGGCCATGCAGCAGCTCAACATACTGGTTGCGGCCGGCATAATATTCTCTTTTACGCTGATAGAGCGGCAGCGCGATTTCTGGGCCGCATTCTTCATTGTGCTCATGACGCTCGTAAAGCTCTACGGCATAGTGGGGCTGGCCTTTTTCCTATTCTCGAGGCACAAAGGGCGTTTCGTGTTGTCGATGTTGTCCTGGGGGGCGGTTCTCTTCGCGGCGCCCATGCTCATAAGCTCGCCCGGTTACGTGGTGTCGCAGTATGCGGCGTGGGCGGCCGACATAGCCTCCAAGAACGGCGACAACCTCATGAGTCTCTATCAGAACATATCGTTGCTCGGTATCATACGAAAGGTGTCGGGCGGTATATACTCCGACCTGTGGGTGATAATCCCCGGACTCGTGCTCTTCGCGGGGCCTTATCTGCGCCTGTCGGCATGGCGGAGTCTGCGTTTCCGCCTGTCGATGCTCGCGTCGGTGCTCTTGTTCGTGGTGCTGTTCAGCACGGGCAGCGAGTCGAGCTCCTATATAATAGCCCTCACCGGTGCGGCTCTGTGGTGGACCGTAACCCCCACCGGTCACACCCCTCTCAATAACGCGCTTATCATCTTCGCATTCGTTCTGACCTCGCTCTCGCCTACCGACATATTCCCGCGGTTCGTACGCGAGAACTATATCCTTCCGTACGCCCTCAAAGCCCTGCCCTGCGCGCTGATATGGCTGAAGCTGACATGGGAGATGTGGCGGTGCAGGTATTCGGACGACGGCTT
Organism: uncultured Rikenellaceae bacterium; assembly: GCA_947176715.1. Taxonomy (GTDB): domain Bacteria; phylum Bacteroidota; class Bacteroidia; order Bacteroidales; family Rikenellaceae; genus CASDZP01. The sequence goes on from CAMWRR010000001.1 coordinate 10,484, forward strand.
GTCGACGAATCTCTAAACACGCGCCCTCACCATGTGTCGCTTGCCCGGCGCACCGGGAAGACGCTCTACCGTGAATCCCGCCTGACGCAACGCTCTCTTTACCGTCCCTTTGGAACAGTACGTCACCAATATGCCCTCCTCGGACATGCTCTCGTGCAGACGTCCGAACAGCTCCGCGCTCCATTGCCCCTCGGCGTTGTCGGGGGCGAAGGCGTCCCAGTAGACTATGTCGTAGAGGGTGTCGAACGGGTAGCTCTCTATTGGGCGGTGTATCTTGCAGAGCGTGAAGCGGTCGGTTATGGCCGTAGCCTCTCCCCACGGCGCCTCGTGCAGGGCGGCGAACAGTGCCGGATCGCAATCTACGGCCCTGTCGTAGCCGAAGAGTGCGGCGTGCGACGGTTCTATGGGGTATAGCTCTACGGCGTGATAGACGATGCGCATGTCGTGCCCGGCACCGTACAGCAGCGATAGCAATGCGTTGAGTCCGCTCCCGAACCCCATCTCCAGCAGGGTTACGTTCTGTTTGCGGCACTCTGCCAATCCGGCGTTTATAAAGGTGTGTCGGCTCTCGGTCACCGCTCCGTGTACGGAGTGGTAACACTCGCCCGTGATGGGGTGCACGAGGGTGGGGCTACCGTCTCCGGTGGCGATTGTCTCGGGCTTTATATACATGAGGCTACCGGCGTTTCATGAGCACGATATTCTCCACGTGGTGGGTGTGGGGAAACATGTCTACGGGCTGTATGCTCTCTATGCGGTAGTTGTGGTCGAGTATGGCTATGTCGCGCGCCTGTGTGGCGGGGTTGCAGCTCACGTACACTATCCTGTCGGGGGCGGCGCGCAGTATGGTGGCCGCCACATCCTCGTGTATGCCGGCGCGTGGCGGGTCGAGTATTATCACGTCGGGACGGCCGTGCCGCTCTATGAAGTCGTCGTTAAGGACATCCTTCATGTCGCCGGCGAAAAATTCGGTGTTGTCTATGCCGTTTATCTGCGAGTTGATGCGGGCGTCCTCTATCGCCTCGGGCACATACTCTATGCCTATCACCTTGGCGGCCCGCGAGGCTACGAAGTTGGCTATGGTGCCGGTGCCGGTGTAGAGGTCGTAGACCGTCTCGCCGCCGTCGAGTCCGGCCATGTCGCGCACCGCCTTGTACAGCTCGTAGGCCTGTGCGGAGTTGGTCTGGTAGAACGACTTGGGCCCTATGCGGAAGCTCAGCCCCTCCATCTTCTCTATTATGTGGTCTTTGCCGCTGAAAAGTACGGCGTCGAGGTCGGTGTACGAGTCGTTGAGCTTGGGGTTGACTATGTACATTAGGGAGGTTATCTCCGGGAATCTCTCCCTGAGGTGGGTGAGCAGTTCGGTGCGCGCCTGAGGGGCATCCTCGGCGAATATTACGATAACCATCGTCTCGCCCGTTGAGGCGGTGCGTATGACTATGTTGCGCAACAGTCCCGTATTCGCCCGCATGTCGTAGAAGCTCATGCCCCGCTCGCGTGCGAAACGTGCCGTCTCGGTGCGTATGGCGTTGGAGGGGTCGGGCTGCAGGTGGCACTCCTCTATGTCGAGTATCTTGTCGAACATGCCGGTGATGTGGAAGCCGAGCGCGCCTCCGGTGGCGTCAGCACCCGAGTTCATCTCCTCGTAGGTGAGCCACCTGCGGTTACAGAATGTGAACTCCAGCTTGTTGCGGTAAAAGGAGGTCTTCTCGGAGCCTATTATGGGGTTTATCTCCGGAAGCTCCACCTTGCCTATGCGGCTCAGCTGGTCGCTTACCTGCTTCTGTTTGAAGCGGAGCTGTTCCTCGTAAGGCAGATTCTGCCACTTGCACCCGCCGCATACGCCGTAGTGGCGGCAGAACGGCTCCGCACGACGGGGCGACTTTTTGATGTACTCCACCACATAGCCCTCCATGAACCGGCGGTGCAGCTTGCTTACCTGTACTTTGACAACATCGCCGGGGACTGTCATGGGTACGAATACGACCATGTCGTCATAACGCCCCAACGCCTTGCCTTCGGCTGCTATATCTGTGATTTCCAGCGCCTCTATGAGCGGACGGATCTTTCTTTTTCTTGCCACTTTCTTTTATGTTTGGTCGCTAAGATAGCGTTTTTGGGCGAAATAGCCGACATTTTTTATGTCTTTGACCGAACTATTGGGTGGCTTCGGTCGGGGAAGATGCGGGCGGGCTTGCTTTTGCCATAGCCTATCCCTATCTTTGACTTCGTTTCGGCATAATCGAACCACTGTTTGCTTCTGCCCTCTACTTTACCTATCTTTGCACTGAAGAATATCCGAACATAACATTATGATAACAGTCAAGATTTTTCCCTGCAATCCGTTCCGCGAGTTGTGCTACGTGGTGTCGGACGGGAGCGGGGAGGCCGTCATAGTCGATTGCGGCGCCTGCGACGAGGGCGAACGCGGTCGCATAGAGGAGTATATCGCGGGCAAGGGTCTTAGGCCCGTGATGCTTGTAAACACCCACGGACACATAGACCACATAATAGCCGTCAACCGTTTCAAGCGGCTGTACGGCATACCTTTCGCCATAGATGCGCGCGAGAGCGGAGTGTTGGCGTCGGCTCTGTCGAGTGCGGCCATGTTCGGTCTGCCTGTCGAGGAGGACATAATACCCGCCATAGACACAGACCTGTCGAAAGAGAGCCTGATACGCTTCGGCGACACTGTGCTGGAGGTGCTTCACACGCCCGGTCACAGCCCCGGCGGGGTGTCGCTTTATCATCGCGAAAGCGGGACCCTCTTCACCGGCGACACGCTTTTCGCCGGTAGCATAGGGCGCACCGATCTGCCCGGGGGCGATTACGACACCCTCATGGAGAGCATCATAAAGCGTATTCTGCCGTTGGGCGGCGATGTTAAGATATACCCCGGTCACGGCAACAGCTCCACTTTGGCCCACGAGGCGGCCTATAATCCGTTCGTGGCCGAGGTGCTACAGGGTATGACCGATACGCCGGAGAGAATATGAGGATAGATATAATAACCGTTCTGCCCGAGTTGCTGGAGAGCCCGCTCGGACACTCCATCATCAAGCGCGCCCGGAGCAAGGGGCTCGTGGAGATAGCGGTGCACAACCTGCGCGACTACACCGACGACAGCCGCCGTACCGTCGACGACTACCCGTTCGGCGGTGAGGCGGGCATGGTGATGAAGATAGAGCCTATATGGCGTTGCATAAGCAAGTTGCAGTCGGAACGCAGCTACGACGAGGTCATCTACACCTCTCCCGACGGCGAGCGGTTCGACCAGCGTTGCGCCAACGGTCTGTCGCTGCTCGGCAACATCATCATTCTGTGCGGCCACTACAAGGGGGTCGACCACCGCGTGCGCGAGCATCTCATAACGCGCGAGATATCTATAGGCGATTATGTGCTCACGGGCGGCGAGCTGGCCGCGGCGGTGATAGTCGACAGCGTGGTGAGGATAGTGCCGGGTGCGATAGGCGACGAGGCCTCCGCCCTGACCGACACCTTTCAGGACGACCTTTTGGCCCCGCCGGTATACACCCGTCCGGCGGAGTTCAACGGGTGGCGTGTGCCCGATGTGCTGCTCTCGGGTAATTTCAAGGAGATTTCGTTGTGGCAGGAGCGTCAGGCCTTGGAGCGCACCGAGCGTCTGCGGCCCGATCTGCTCAAAAAGAGATAGAGCCCCGATGCGATGAGCTTTGCGGGCCGTGTTGCCGAATTATAACTAATGGGGTGTGTGCCCCGACGGAGATATGAGATATTACGTAATAGCCGGCGAGGCTTCCGGCGATCTGCACGGCGGGAACCTTCTTGCCGGCATAAAACGCAACGACCCCGACGCCGTGATAAGGTTTTGGGGTGGCGACAGGATGGCCGCTGCGGCAGGGGCCGAAAATATGGTCAAACACTATAAGGAGAGCTCGGTGATGGGCTTCTGGGAGGTGGTGGCCGGTGCGCGCAAGATATTGAAGCTGATGGCGCTGTGCAGGCGCGACATAGCCGACTTCGCCCCCGACGTGCTCATCCTTATCGACTACGCCGGGTTCAATCTGCGTATGGCGCGGTTCGCCAAGAGCCGGGGAATCAAGACCTATTACTACATAGCCCCCAAGGTGTGGGCGTGGAAAGAGTCGCGCGTTAAGAAGATCAGACGGTATGTCGACAAGCTCTTCGTGATATTTCCGTTCGAGGTGGACTATTTCACCGCTCGCGGCATAGAGACCTACTATTTCGGCAACCCTGTGATGGATGCCATAGAGGAGCGCAACAGGGTGCTCTCCACTCCGGACCGTTTCCGTGCCGACAACGGTCTCGATAGCCGTCCGATAGTGGCTCTGCTGGCGGGTAGCCGTCGCAACGAGATACTCTATAACCTGCCGTTCATGGTGGAGGTGGCCTCCCATTTTCCGGAGTATCAGTTCGTTCTGGCCGGGGTGCCGTGGCTTGGGAGGGAGCTGTACGAGAGTTGCATGAAAAATAGTGCGGGCAATGTATTCTACCTGTGCGACAAGACCTACGAGATACTGTCGCACGCCTCCGCCGCCATCGTTACCAGCGGCACGGCTACCCTTGAAACCGCGTTGCTCGGCACTCCGGAGTTGGTGTGCTACTGGTGCAACCACATATCGGCGGCCATAGCCAAGGTGTTCCTCAAGCTGAGGTGGGTCTCTCTGGTCAATATAATAATGGGGCGCGAGGTGGTTCGCGAGTTGCTTTATAAAAATATGGTGGTAAGCGAGGCCGTAGCGGAGCTTAGGGCCATAATGCCGGGAGGCGGCAAACACGAAGCCATGATGTCCGACTTCAAGGAGCTGGCCGTAGCTATGGGCGACAAAGGGGCCTCGGAGCGTGTGGCCGCCAAGATGGTTGAGCTTTTGCGCGGATAGGAGGGGTTATGAGAAAAGGTGTAGAGCTTTCGGACATATATCGCAGCCTCGTGGAGTCCTCGATGGAGGCGCAGTCGGCGAGCCGTTCGCCCTATTCGGAGATAAAGGTTGGGGCGGCGGCGCTTATGAGCTCCGGTGCGGTGGTCACGGGTGCCAACTGGGAGAGTCCGTCGTATCCGGCGGGGGTGTGTGCCGAGAGGTCGATGTTGTCGTCGGTGTTCTCCTCGCACGGTTCCGATGCGATAGAGGCGGTGGCGGTGACCGCTTCCCGAGGCGGTGTACAGATCGACATATCGCCGTGCGGGATATGCCGGCAGTCGTTGCTCGATGCGCAGAACATGCAAGGGAGGCCCTTTGCCGTAATCTTCCGTTACGGCGGGGAGTATGTCGTGCTCGATTCGGCCACGGAGCTTCTGCCGTTCGCTTTCGGGGCGTCGGAGTAGTCCGGGTGCGGCCTTTTCCGTCAGGCTATCGGCGCAGGTAGTTTATCATCATGACGGCCCCGAGTATCAGCAATACGCCGGGGGTGCCTATTATGCCGAGCAGGTCGAATATGTCGAACATGGCTATCACGCCGAGGGCCGCCGTCACTATCCCTATCACCACCTCCTTCGTACACAGTAGAAATATGCCGGTGGCTATGGCTAACGACTGCCATGTCATCAGACGGGAGTATATGTCGGACGGTATCAGCCCGGCTGTTCTGAGTATCACCAATATGCCTATGGCGAAGAAGAGAAGTGCCAGATAGAGGAATACGGAGCCTCTGCGTGCGGCGGATGTTGCCATGTGTGTCGCTTTTAGTTCGCTATTACGGGAGCTACCTTTGCGTCGGCTGTCGCCTCGGCTTGTCGGAAACGCTCGTCCGGATGCCCCCTCTTTTAAGGTTTGAGAGAGCGTTCGGTGCGGCAAAGTTAATATTTTAGGTCTCCATATACAATTCCGGTCGGAAATATCAGGGGGCTGTCGCGCTTTGCGGGCCTCCGTCGGGGGAGTTTTATGCTCACAGCGAGGTGCGGTCGGCCCATGCGTTACGCTTCGGGTTCTTCCGGCGAGACCGTATTACCTTTATCGCCATGCCGGACTTTGCGTTTGCCTGACAGTAAAAAGAGCCTTTCCGGCCATATCGTCACGTTATTTTACTATATTTGTTTCCCAATAAAAAAACGATGCAATATAACGAAAAGGATATCGACCTTTATGTCCGGGCGCACTCCACGCCTGAGAGCGACGTGTTGCGGGAGCTAGACCGCCAGACCCATCTGCGTGCTGTTCAGCCCCGTATGCTCTCCGGTCACATACAGGGCAAGACCATAGAGATGATGGTGCGCATGTTGCGTCCGGAGCGGGTGCTCGAGATAGGGACGTTCACGGGGTACTCGGCCATAGCTATGGCGCAGGGGCTGACGGATGGCGCGTATGTCGATACCGTCGACCCCGACGACGAGCTCGAATATCTCTGCTCCTCGTTCGCAGAGCGCGCCGGCTTGGGCGACAGGATACGGATACATACCGGTAGCGCGCTCGAGGTGGTGCCGCGTCTGGGTACCTGTTACGATCTTGTGTATATGGACGGCGACAAACGCGAGTATCCCGAATATTACGATATGCTGATGGATGGGGGCCATGTGCACGGCGGGTCGTTCATTCTCGCCGACAATACCCTCTGGGACGGCAAGGTAGCCACGCCTCCCGAGAAACGCGACGACCACACCGAGGCTCTCCGTCGCTTCAACGACACGGTCGTCTCCGACGGGCGCGTGGAGGTGGTGATGTTGCCGCTCAGGGACGGGCTTAGTATAATACGTGTGAAATGAGTGACGATATGGAGAACGGGACGGCCCCCGCAGACGATGCCGGGGAGCTGTCGTCAAAGACGGAGATGTTCGATGCCGGTGCGGCGGCGATAGTGTCGGGAGTACTTCCCGGCGAGGAGAAAGAGCCTGCGGCCGGCGTTGCGCGTCCGGTGTTGTGGAATCGCAATTTCATACAGTGCTGCATCTCCTACTTTCTGATGAACTTCGCTTTCTATCTGTTGATGCCCTCCATGCCGCTCTATCTGGTGGAACAGCTGGGCGTCGACGCTTCGCGCGTGGGCATGGTGCTTTCGAGTTACACCATAGGGTTGCTGTGCGTGCGTCCCCTTTCGGGATACATAGTCGACTGTTTCTCGCGCAAAAAGCTGTATCTGTTGTCGTTCGCCGCTTTCGCCGCCATGTTCGCAGGCTATCTTTTCGCCGCCGCTGTCTTCACGCTCATGCTGGTGCGTTTCGTGCAGGGGGGCTTCATGGGTCTCACCTCCGTGTCGGGCAATACCATAACGATAGATGTGATACCGTCTCCGAGGCGTGGCGAGGGGATGGGCTTTTACGGCCTCACCATCAATCTGGCGATGTCGCTCTCTCCGCTTATATCGGTGTGGATATACGACACTTACGGGTTCGGTCCGTTGGTGTTGTCCGGTATGGCCACGGCCTGCGCCGGGGTATTGTCGGTGAGTCTCATACGCTATCCGGCACGGGCCAAGGTGCCGAGGCCCAAATTCTCGCTCGACCGCTTCGTGCTCGTCAAGGCGTTGCCCTCCGCACTGGCCTATATGTTGGTGGCCGTGCCATACGGCATGGTGGTGTCGTTCGTGGTGCTGTACGGCAGGGGGATAGGCGTGGCCGATGCCGGTTACTTCTTTATATTCATGGCCGTAGGGGTGGGTATGGCGCGTTTGGTGTCGGGACGGCTGGTCGACAGGGGCAAGATACACCACGTCTCCGTATGTGCCCTTACAATGCTGGCGGCCTCGTATGCCGTGTTCGGAACGGTACACGCCGCAGCGGCATTCTTCGCCTGTGCGTTCGTCATAGGGGTCGGGTTCGGCGTATCGGTGCCCGCTTTCCAGTGCCTGTTCGTCAACGTGGCTCCTCACCACATGCGCGGCACCGCCACATCCACATACCTCACGTCGTTCGATCTGGGGGTAGGGGCGGGGATGCTCGTCGCCGGGTTCATAGCCCAGAGATTCGACCTTGCCACGGCCTACCTGTCGTGTACGTTGTTCTGTCTGCTGTCGCTGGTGGTATACGTGCGTATGGTCATACCCTCGTACAGACGCAACAAGTTGGATGTTTAGCCTTTGTCGGTCGGACAGATGCGTCAGCAGAAGTCGCCTTTGAGCCACCTTTTGCGTCGTGACGGCTCCATGCGCTCTATGGCGTATCGCAGTGCGGTGCGGGGCATACGGCGGTAGTGCTCCTCCAAAAAGCGTGTCATGGCCTCCTCGTCTTTTTTGCCCACCTCGCGCAACATCCACCCTATGGCTTTGTGTATCAGGTCGTGTCTGTGGCCCAAATGCCTCTCCGCGATGCGGAATATATCGTCGAAATCGCCTTTGCGTATGAATGTAAGGCATGTTACTATGGCTATCCTCTCACGCCACAGGTGGCCGCTCTCCGATAGTTCGTAGAGCACTTCCCGGTCTCTGTTCTCGAGCCACGGAGCCAGTATTTTTGGGGCGGTGAGGTCTACCAGATCCCAGTTGTTTATGTGGTCGAGCGAGGCGAGGTATAGCTCTACGGCCGTCTGGCGGCGAGCCTCGTTGCGTCGGCTCTTCTGATAGATGCACACCATCATGAGCAATGCGGCGAGACGATGCTCGTGTACGGGCGAGGCCGCCAACGCCTTTATGCTCTCTGCGGAGAGCTTGTCGTGATACTCCGTCGCCACCTTGCGTACCGCCGGCACCGTGACGCCTATGAATATGTCTCCCTCGCCGTACTCTCCCGGTCCCGTCTTGAAAAAACGGCTCAGAATCTTTGCCTTGTCTGCGTCGGCAAACTCGCCGAGCCTCTCTATGACTGTCTCTTCGGTAGTTTCCATGCGGCAGCTAAATTTTTTATGGCGATAAAGATAATTAAATATGTATAACGGTGTGCCGTCTTGTCTGTTTGCGATAAATCGCATATATTTGCAAAGGTCGCTCCGAAACGGTTAGGGGGCGGGTCGATACTATTTTATTCCGCTTCTATGCGTCTGTTTTTGTTCATATTGTTGTCGGCATTGGTTGCAGGGTGCGACTCTCCGGAGGTGACGCACACATGGTCCACTCTCTACGGCGATAGCGGTCGTAAGGCTGCCGTCAGGGTATCGGAGCGTTCGTCGGACCCCGATTGCGAGGTGGTGATGTCGGAATATTGCCAGCAGATAGACGGCTTCGGTTACACGCTCACCTCGCGCGAGGCCAATATGTTGGCGCACATGCCCATAGAAGATCAGCATCGCCTCATATACGCCCTGCACGGTGAGGGCGGGGCCGGAGGCGAGATAATACAGCTCGCAGTCAAGGCGAGCGGCTACGAGCGGTACATGGAGGGCGACATAGACAGCAAGACCGCCGCCCGCTCCATCTATTCCTCCGTGGCCAACGACAGCCTCTCGTTCGTGCCCTATCTGCGCAACGTGCTCGACTTCACGGGCGACAAACTTATATGGACCATGCCTATGCGCCCCTCGTCGGATATGGTCGTATATCGCGGCGACAGGGAGTCGATGTCGCTGTATGCGGACTACCTCTATCTCTTTTTGCGCAACATGCTGGATGCCGGCGTGAGGGTCGATATGACGTCGCCGCAGAGCGATCTCGACCTCATGCGTCAGCCGCTTGTCGACGAACGGAGCGTGACGCGTTTCGTCAGCCGTTATCTCGGCCCCGCCATGAAGGATATAGACGTGCGCGTGTGTCTGGGCAGCGTGTCGTCGGTATCGTACGACATAGACGAGATTCTCTCCGACGACGATGCACGCAGATATATCTCGTCCGTCTCGTTCTGCGACACGGTAAATTGCCGTTGGATAGCCGACAAGTGTTACGGTTACGGCATAGGCAAGATAATAGCGGTGCAGGACCGTACCGCCGAGAAGGGTTCATTCAAGACATGGGACCGCATTCGCAGGATGATACGCGACGGAGCTACCGGATATGTCTTCTCCGGACTGTGCGACACTACCGATATCCCCTCTACGTTGGTGGTTATAGACCCCGACGGCCGTGTCGACTATAACAGCGACTATTTCCTTTTCAGACAGCTCAGCCGCAACGTCACCTCCGGAGCCCTCAGGATAAGGACGCGGGGCCGTTTCTCGGACCTGCTGGCGTTCATGAACAGAGACAATAGCGTGGTGATAGTGGCCGTGAATCGCTCCAAGAGTCCCAAACCCTTGGTAGTCAATGTCAACGACTACTCGCTGAGGCCCACATTGCCGGCCGAGTCGGTAAGCACGTTCGTGATAAAGGGCGATAACGGATTCATTAAATGACGCAATCGGATAGCGCCGGCCCGTTGGAAAATCGGTATTAAAAAAATCCTGAACGAAATGTCGCTCAGGATTTTTTTGTGACACCGACAGGACTCAAACCTGTAACCTTCTGATCCGTAGTCAGATGCTCTATTCAATTAAGCTACGGTGCCTTTGTTTCGATTACGGGTGCAAAGATAAGGGTAAATTTTTTCCCGTGCAAATATTTTCGATAAATTTTTAACCATAATCTCTCGCGCCTCTCTTGCCGTTTGCGGGAGGTCTTGTTTAAAGAGTCTCTTTTTCCGTGTCTTAGCCGAATATGGGCTTGTGTGCGGCACGAAAATCAGAAAAACCGCAATAATATTCTCATTCGGCATCCGACTCCTCATCGGTAGCCGGTTGCGTGTCGCTTGCGGCGGTCGGTCCCGGAATGGGGAAGCGGAACAGATAGTCGGGATATTTTATGGAGGAGGCGTATATCTCGCCGTATTTCTCGCTTACGGTGAAGCATGTAAGGGGGCGGTCGCAACGGATTATCCTGATAAGGTCGCCCTCCCAGTCGAAGATGTGTATCTCCGAGTTTTTCTTGCCTATGTCGGACATGTATCGTCCCCGTTTTTCGTTGAGGCACAGGGCGTATATGTAGTCGTTGTCGGCGTAACAGTCGGTGTAGTAGACATATTTCCCCCACTCGTTGGAGAACGACATGGTCTCGTAGTTGAGGAACGGGGGTATGTCCACGGCTACGCTTCTTATGGGGTTGCCGTCGAAATCTACTATCTTCATCTGCTTCTGCAGGTGATAGAAGATAGCCAGCCGTCGTAGGCTGTCGTTTGCGACGAATACCTTGACACCGGCCTCCAGCCCTTTCGCACGCATCGACGGCGGAAATTCGCCCACACGTGTTATGTGTCCGCTGTTGTTGTCGACGATTAGCGCCTCGCTGTCGTCGAACGGCGAGCGGACGTCGCTTTTGAACAGCTCAGGTTCGGGCACTATGGCGTAGAGGGAGTCGTTGAGTTGCGTGAAGCCTATGAGGTCTTTGGTGGGGCCTTCTATGCGTTTGGTCTCCGATATTTCTAGCTCGTCGAAGTGTATCAGTATCTCCTTGAGCGAGCCGTTGTCGAATATCTCGAACCCCTCGTCGCCGATCCTTACGCTCTCGGCATAGGGCGATACGTGGAGCCCCTCGAGGTTTTGACGTTTGCCGAGAGTGTTGATGAAACGGAGGTTGGGCAGGGTGTATATGTTGTAGAACGACTCTCCGTTGTCGTTGAGCAATACCAATACGTCCTTGGAGATGAACAGCCTCAAGGGTATCAATACCTTTTGCGGCTCCTTTATCGTCTCCGCCTTTATCTGTACGGTGCCCTCGAGAGGTTTCGTCACATGGTAGAAACCTCCGTCGTAGTCGCCCACGACGGTGCCAGAGCACGATGCCGAAAGGGCTGCCGATATTGCTACGATGGCTTTACGGATGGCTTTCATTGTATTTTTTGTTTCAAAAATATGCAAAAAATATTACCTTTACTAATCGTCTCGCCGATATGTGTGGCGGCGGGTCGTCGGTAACGCGCCCGCAGACGGACGCACAGGCGGGCGTATCATGGTTTTGCACACGGCGAGGCATCTGATATAAGGTCATATATATGGAAAGTTTTATAAGTGAAGTGGTGGCCGACCTTTACCGGCGTTACGGCACCGGCATCTCCGATGTGCGGGTGGTGCTGCCCGGCAAGCGCTCGCGCCTGTTCTTCGACCGTCAGATAGCCTCGCTCGTAAAGGATGGTCCCGTATGGCAGCCTCTCTATATGTCGATGGACGACATAACGGAAGCCGTAACCGGATTGGAGTGTCCGTCGAGGTTGCGGCTTATTACGGAGCTTTTCGTCGTTTACAGCCGTTACCACAAGGAGCCGTTCGATAAATTCTACTTCTGGGGCGATATGTTGCTCTCCGATTTCGACGCCGTAGACAACTATATGGTCGATGCCTCGCGTCTGTTTGTCAATGTCACCGATATCAAGGAGATAGAGGCGCGCATCGATTATCTGTCGGAGGAGGAGCGGCTTATGGTGGGGCGTTTCTGGCGGTCGGTCATCTCCGGCGCCTCGGAGCAGAAGAGCGCCTTTCTGGAGATGTGGCGCACGCTCTACGATATATATGTCCTGTTCAAGGCGCGGTTGCGGGAGGCGGGCATAGGCTATCGCGGCATGATATACCGCGATGCCGCCGAACATCTCAAGGGGGGCGGTGCGCTTCCGGAGGAGCTCGCCTCGTCGCGGTGGGCCGTAGTGGGGTTCAACGCGCTGTCGGAGGCCGAACGTACGGTGCTCGACACCTTGCGCCGCGAAGCCTCTGAGGCCCTGTTCTACTGGGATGCCGACAACTACTATCTCGGCGAGGGGCGTCAGGAGGCGGGGGTGTTCATACGTAGCAACATATCGTCGTTGGGCGACGATTCGTCCGGTTTCGGGCGCGATAACTTCTCGCGGTCCAAAACTATAAACATAGTCAGCTCCCCCTCCGATGCCCTGCAATGCCGGTATGTCGGCGCCTTTCTGGAGGAGTGCGTAGCCGATGCCGCGGCCCGTGGGGGTAAGCCGGGCGTGGAGACGGTGGTGGTGCTCACCGACGAGTCGCTTCTGCTTCCGGTGCTCTATTCGGTGCCGGAGAGTGTGGGCACGCTCAACGTCACGGGCGGCTACCCCCTCGCCGGAACGGCCGTGCACGCCTTGTGCGAGAGGCTGATAAGCCTACGTGCCAACATGAAGCGGGAGGGCGAAAAGGTGCTCTTCTATCACAAGGATGTCCTCTCGCTCCTTACGCATCCGTATGTCTCCGGCCGGTTTGACGATGAGGCGCGCGGAGCCGTGGAGCGTCTTGCGGAGGATATAGTCTCCGGCTCTATGGCGTATGTCCCCTCGGAGCTTCCGACCTCCTGTGGCGATGGGGCGTTGTCGTCGGTGTTCTCGCCCGATTCGGTCTGCGCCGGTATTACGGCCTATCTATCGTCGGTGTTGGAGGCGGTGGCGGGCGTTGCGGACGACCCTATCGGCAAGGAGACCGTTTTCCGTGCCCTGGAGGCCGTGTATCAGGTGGAGGAGAGCATAGGGCAGTGCCGCGAGCTTTACGGCGATAGGGTAGAGGTGGGCGAGGCGGTGGAGCTGTCGTTGCTTCGCCGCCATCTGTCGTCCGTGAAGATAAGTTTCGAGGGCGAGCCGTTGGTGGGGGTTCAGGTGATGGGTATCCTCGAGACCCGTAATCTCGACTTCGAGAATGTCCTGATACTGTCCGTAGGCGAGGACGGCTTCCCCGGAGGGCTGTCGGACAGGTCGTATATCCCCGCTTCGTTGCGCACCGGTTACGGTATGCCCTCGTCGGGCTATAAGGAGGCCATGTATTCCTACTATTTCTATCGTCTGTTGCAGCGTGCGCGACGGGTGGATATAGTCTACAACTCCTCCTCCGACGGCATGAGCACCGGGGAGCCGAGCCGTTTCATCCGTCAGTTGGAGATAGAGTCGCCGCACGCCTCCTCCATAAACCGCGTAGGCATATCGTTCAACGTGGGCTCCCGCAGTACGAGAGGCGGCGTCAAGCCGAAAGACGAGCGGACAGTGCGCGCGCTCGACGAGTTCGTCTCGGGGCGCCGCTCCTTCTCGCCATCTTCGCTATATCGTTACATAAAGTGTCCGTACAGCTTCTATCTGCGTTACGTAGAGGGGGTCAAGGCCGTGGACGAGGTGGACGAACAGATGGAGGACAATGTGCTCGGAACGGTCATGCACGGCGCTCTGCAGGCCATATACTCCGATGCCCTATCCTCGCCCGATTTCGTCGCGGCCCTGCGCTCTGCGGCGGATGGGGGGATAGCCCGCTATGCCGACGATGCGCTCGGCGAGGTATATAAGGGTAGTGTCGCCGCCCTCTCGGAGACGGTGCGCATGAGGATGCGTTTCGTGGAGGGGTATGTAAAGGCGATACTCGATTACGATTTGCGCGTGTTGGAGCGCGACCCCGAGGCCTTTCGTCCCGCAGGCTTCGAGTGCGATGCGGCCATGAGCCTCCGCCTCGATGACGGTCGCCGCGTGTCGATAACGGGCAAGATAGACCGTGTCGACAGGTTGTGCGACGGCAGGGTGAGGATAATAGATTACAAGAGCGGCAAGAAGAACGAGGAGCGCGTAGCCGATGTGGCGGCACTGTTCGAGCGACCGGCCAAGAGGTATCTTCTGCCGCCTTTCCAGTCGATGTTATATTCGGTGATGCTGCACGAGACATCGGCGGAGAGGGTGACACCCGCATTGTATTACGCCCGTAGCATGAACGACCCATCCTACCGGGCCGATGTGACCATAGGCGGCCGGACGGTATGCGACATATCCGGATATTGCGACGAATATGTCGCTGAGCTAAAGGCATTGGTGGGCGAGATTCTCGACCCTGCGGTGCCCTTCTCGCGCTTCGACGACGAGGAGAGCAATGCCTGCAAGAATTGCGATTTCAGAAGGCTGTGTTACTGATGTACGGCCCGCTTCGCTCAGGCCGGGCAGGCGTTACCCCTCTATCTCCACGTGGCTTCCTCCGGTAGGGCCGGGGAGCACCTTTATGCGTACCGCTATACGCTCCGACAGCTCGGGCACGTGCGATATGACGCCTATCTTGCGCCCGCTCACCTGTAGCCTTTCGAGCGCGTCTATGGCCGTCCTCATGGTGTCGGCGTCGAGCGAGCCGAACCCCTCGTCTATGAACAGCGACTCCACCTTCATCTCTCCGCCCGAGAGCGACGATAGACCCAGTGCCAGCGAGAGCGACACGAGGAACGATTCGCCGCCCGATAGCGAGTTGACCGGACGTGTCTGGTCGAGCATGTCGCGGTCTGTCACTTCGAGCAACAGTGTGTCGGGAATCCGTCGCAGACGATAGCGGCTCGTAAGCTCCGACAGATGTATGTTGCTGAACGACAATAGCGTCTCGAGCGTGTAACCCTGCGCTATAGATTTGAACTTGTCGCCCGTGGCCGACCCGAACAGCTCGTTGAGCCGCCGCCAGTCCTCCGACACGGCCCGCAACTTTTCCGCCTTTTGCGATGTGGCCTCCATCCTCTCCCTGTTCTGCCTGTCGGTGGTAAGGGCTACGGCTATCTCGGTACGTCGCCTGTCGAGCGACTGGAAACGCTCCTCCTCCGATTTCAACAGCTCGCCGAGTCTCTCCTCCGTATCTTCGGGGGCGGGGCGCGATGGTGAGTCGAGATGTTGTGCGAGGGTGCGGTGACGCTCGCTCAGCGTGGCCTGTGCCGAGGTCACGCGCGCTCGCATGGCGTCGAGCTCCATCTTCTCGCGGGCGAGCCAACGGCTGTCGTGCGAGAGCAGATCGGTAATCTCGCGTTTGGTTATGCCGCGCTCCTCTATCCATGCGCTCACCTGTGCCGACAGGGCGGCGTGACGTTTGCCGAGGGTGTCGTGCTCCTGCCGCAGGTGTGAGGCTATCTTGCCTGTGGCCTCCGCCTGACTTTTGAGCGCGGTGTGTCTCTCCTTGGCCTCCCTTAATGCGTTCTCCGCTTTCGAGCGTGCCGCGGTCATCTCACGCTCCTTGTCGGCGACGCTCGCTCCGTCGAGCATGCCGGCACGTTTGGCAATGAGCTCTTCGAGCCGGCTGCGGCTTCGGGCAATCTCCTCCTCTTGCGCCGCTATCTCGGCCCTCTGCTCCTCGAGGTGCCTCCTCTCATCGGCCACTAAGTCGTTCAGCATCTTGTCGCTGTGTCGGTCGCTGTGGTGGGTGTTGCCGCATACGGGACACGGAACCCCCTCGGAGAGAAGCCCCCGCAGAGTGTCGATACCGTCGTGCAACCCCTCCACCGTCTCGCCGTAACGGGGAGGCAGCGGGGCATTCGTCGTGGTGTCGGCATCCTTTACGGCGAAAGCCTTTATCTTATCGATGGTCTCGTTAGTGCGTCTCTCCCCGTCGGCGAGCCTCTTTTTGAGCGTTGCGAGCATCGCCGTCTTGCCCTGCAACACCTCGCGCGCTACCTTTATATCGTTGTCGGCGGTGCGGGCCTCATCTATTTCGGGTTTCAGCCTCTCGCACTCTTTCTCGCGAGCCTCGGACGCTTCGGCGCATCTTCTCTCCTTTTCGGCCGCCGATGGCATCTCCGCCTCTATATTGCGCATGGCGGTGTCGTTGTCTCTTATCGCCTCCTCGCCTGCGCGGAGCTGTTCGTGTGCCTGACGGAGCATGTTGAACGGGTCGCGTATCTCCTGCACGCTCTCGATGCGCTCTATGAGGCGATAGCGTTCGGCAGCCCCCGCCACAGCCTCCGTAGCCGTGGTCAGCTCTTTTTGTGCGTCGGCAATCTCGGCATCGAGACCGCGGCGACGCTCTATCCACCGCAGCTTCTCGGCGGCGAGCGAGCGGTTTTTGTTTATGGCCTCTATGGCGGAGACCGTCTCCCTCTCCTCGGATGCCAACGCCTCCGACTGTTCGTCGGCAAGGAGCGTTATGTCGCGCATCTGCTCGTCGAGTATGTGCAGCTCCTGCTCGGTGGTGCGGCAGTGTTGGTATATGGCGGCGGATATGCGCGAGTATATGTCTGTGCCTGTGAGCTTCTCGAGCAGTTCGGCCTTCTCTTTCTGTCCCGCACGCAGGAATGTGGCGAAGTCGCCCTGCGCCAGCATGACGGCGCGGGTGAACTGGTCGAAGGTAAGCCCTATCAGCTCCGATATGCGGGCGAGTATCTCCCGCTTGCGCCCCGGCTCGTCACGCTCGTCAGTGAGGTTGCGCAACGTCGTCTCGCTATCGCGCAATGCACCGTCTATGCGTCCGCGGGCCCGTCTGCACGACCAGCGGGCCCTGTAACGCTCTCCCCCGAGCGAGACGAAGTCGACCTCGGCGTAACAGTCGGCACACCCTTTGCGCATTATCATCCTGCCGTCGCGGAGGCTTATGCCGTCGTAGACCTTGACATTCTCCCCTATGCGTCCGCGGGGTGTCTGGTCGAACAGGGCCAGACATACGGCGTCGAGTATGGTGGACTTGCCGGAGCCGGTACGCCCCGTTATGGTGTATATGCCCGCCGAGCGCAACGGCTCCGCGGTGAAGTCTATCTCGAAATCACCCTCCAACGACGCCAAGTTGCGTCCCCTTATGACCTCTATCTTCATGTAGTTATTGTTGTTGTGCCTCGGCTATGGCTTGGCCGAGCAGGTTGCGCATACCCTCGGGCATGTCGCCGCCGTAACGGCGACGGAATATCTCGAGGGCCATCTCCATCGGGTTTATGCCTTGCAGATCGGGCGACACCTCAGGTTCGGCATCGTCTGCGCCCGTAGCCACGGCCTCTATGCGGGTCAGACGCACGCTACGTCCCGCCAAGGCCTCCTCTATGCGTCGTCGCAGGTCGGGCTCCGGCGCCGACACGCTCACCCTCATCTCCACGTACGGCGACCCAACGCCCACCTCACCCTCGGGAAGCGAGCGCAACGCCTCCGACAGCCCGTCTATGTCGTCGCCGTCGACCGTGACCCTCACGAGAGGGGCCGTCTGTTCCATCGGTATCAGCTCTATGCGGCGTGTGGCGTCGGAAAATATCGGTGTGCCCTCGGGTGCGGCATCCTCCCCGGCGTCACTGCCGGCATCGTGTTCCGGCCGTCTCTCTTGAAACCTCTCGCCCGCCTCGGCTATCTCCGCGTAGCACACGCTCTTGGCCGAGCCGCGTTCGGAGAACGACATGGGCAGTGGCGACCCGGCGAAACGGACATCGTCGCGCCCGGCCACACGCTGGGCCTTGTGCAGGTGTCCGAGGGCGGTGTATGCCGTGCGCGGCTCGAACATGTCGGAGGCGACGCACTCTATGCCGCCCGTTATCGTGCGCTCGCCGCGGTCGTCTTCCGAGAGGGCCGCCCCCGACGTCTGCATGTGTCCCATGGCTATAATGGGGATAGTGCCGCTCGGGTCGAGGATGCGCACGTGGTCGTAAACCCCTTTGTAGAAGAGCGATATGCTCTCGTTGTAGGTGTCGGCCTCGGGGTAGTCGCCCGCCCGCAGGTAGGGGACGGCGAGACAGTAGGCGACCGTCTTGTCGTCACGCATCACCGGGACTACGTGGCGGCTGTAGTCGGGCGTTCCGTCGGCGAGCCGGCGTACGGTGCCCCGGGTTATCACGTCGATGCTCTCGAGTACGGGGTGCGGCGCCTCCAGACGGGCTCCGGAGTCGTGGTTGCCCGCTATGGCTATCACCCTCATGCCGGGGTTGTCGGACGTGACATCGCGCAGGAAGCCGTAATATAGCTTCATGGCCTCCGCCGACGGGTTGGAGGTGTCGAATATGTCACCGGATATCAGTAGTAGCTCCGCCCCGCGCTCGCTTATAATACGTCGCAGGGCACGCAGGAATATCTCGTGCTCTCGGGCGCGGTCGTAGCCGAAAAATGTCTGCCCCAAGTGCCAGTCGGCGGTATGGATGAGTTTTATCATAATCGTATCTCGGTTTGGGGCTGCCCCCTTTTGTTTGTTCCGGGGCATAAGGCCCCTTTCGTCCGGCCCGCTCCTCCGGCGGGTGTCACGGCAACAAGGCAAGGCGCGTCAGATACACTCTTCCACCAGATAAGCCCTCTTATCGCACAGCACCATTGTGGCATCGCCGCCGTCCCTCACTCCGAGCCTTTTACGCACCTCCTCCACGCTCATGTTGAAGTCGCGCTTTATGATGGTGACACCGGCAATGCCGCGCTCTTTGAGTGTCTTTTTCAACAGTTTGGGCTTGAAGGGCAACGCCTCTGTTATCCTGTAGCTCCGAAGCGCCCGCCACTGCGACGGCTCCCCGCTCAGCACCACTCCCGTCGGCGAGGTGAGCGACACCCCCTCCATCCTCGCGGCCAGTGCCTGCACCGTGCGGCTGGCGACGAATGCTGCATCGGGAATCGACAGATAACGGCAGTCATCGGCAGCCTCCGGAAATACGATGTTTTTCGCCGCCTCTATCTCCTCTTTGGAGAAGTCGTAACGCTCGGTCTTCCCGTGCGATATGACCGTCACGTGTCGCGACGCACCCTCTCCGTCAACGCCGGGTGTCAGCTCTATTACCACCTCCTTGCACTCGCCGTCCACCGACACCGTCTCGGTATCGACCCTGCCGTAACCGCCCAGAATCCGCCCCGGCTCCTCCACGTCGAATAGCGGCGAGGCCTTGACGACGACTCTGTCGGCTATTTCCGCTATGCGTGGAGCCATGGCCGTGACGTCGGGAGAGCACTCCTGCAACAGGAACATGCGACGGGTAAGGTCGCGGCGTGCGGGGTCTATGTATATCAGGTCGAAATGTCCGGTGAGCGTATGTATATATTCGGCGCTGTCGGCGCATACCACCTCCACGTTGTCGCATCCGAGCAGGGCGAAGTTGTGGCGCGCTATGTCGGCGAGCAACGGGTCGCGCTCCACGGCCGTCACATGCTCGAAACGGCGGCTCAGGGCGTAGGCGTCGCACCCGAGGCCGCATGTGAGGTCGAGCGCCATCCCTCCCCGGTAACGCCGCGAGAGCGCGGTGGCCTGACTGCTGCTCTGTTCGAAGCTCACCTCGGGTATTATGCACCGTCGGTCGTAGTAGTCGGGGAGCTTGGCGCGGCACCTGCCGAGTAGCTTCACCTGCGTGCATACGGCGGCGGGAACGCCTGCGAGCGCCATTCTGAGAGGGTCGTCGCCGATGTGTCGCTCTATTAGGGCGCGGGCCTCGTCGGTAAGCAGATATTCTAACTCCCCGCGTGTCATGCGAGCGGCTTTTTGTCGGGGATTATCTCGGCGGCCAGCTCGGTCATTAGGCGATAGGCCTCGTCGTAGTCGTTGGCTATCTTGCCGTCGAGTATGGCATCCTTTATGGCGTTCTTTATCTGACCTACGGCGGCGCACGGCTCTATTCCGTAGGTGCGCATTATCAGCTCGCCCGATATGGGGGGCTGGAAGTTGCGTATGCGGTCCTTCTCCTCTATCTGACGCATCTTGCTCTCCACGATGTCGAAGTTGCGCAGATAGCGGGCCACCTTGCGGTCGTCGCCGCTGGTTATGTCGGCGCGGCAGAGGGTCATCAGCGGCTCTATGTCGTCGCCGGCGTCGAAGAGCAGACGCCTCACCGCCGAGTCGGTCACCTCGTCCTCCACGAGGGCTATGGGGCGCAGGTGCAGGAGCACCATCTTCTCCACGAAACGCATCTTGTGGTCGAGCGGAAGCCTCCACGCCTTGAATATGCCTTTTACCATGCGGGCGCCGACGAACTCGTGGTTGTGGAACGTCCACCCCACACGCTCGTCCCACGCCTTGGTGCGCGGCTTGGCTATGTCGTGCAGGAGCGCGGCCCACCGCAGCCACTCGTCGTCGCTTACGGCCGCCACGTTGTCGAGCACCTTGAGTGTGTGCACGAAGTTGTCCTTATGGGCGCGTCCGCCCCGCTTCTCGACCCCTTTGAGACGGTAGAGGTCGGGATATACCAGCTCTAACAGGCCTGTCTTGTCGAAGAGGAAGAACCCGCGCGAGGGGCGGGCCGACATTATTATCTTCTGTGTCTCGGCGGTGATGCGCTCGCGCGATATGATGGCTATGCGCTCGCGGTTGCGGCGTATGGACTCCACGCACTCGTCGGTGACGGTCATGCCGAGCTGGGTGGCGAACCTTATGGCACGCACCATGCGCAACGGGTCGTCGGAGAATGTGGTGTCGGGGTCTAACGGCGTGCGTATGATGCCCGCCTTGAGGTCGTCGAGCCCCCCGAACGGGTCGACCAGCTCGCCGAAATCATCCTCGTTGAGCGAGAATGCCATGGCGTTGATTGTGAAGTCGCGCCTGTTCTGGTCGTCCTCCAGTGTGCCGTCCTCCACCACGGGCTTGCGCGAATCGGCCCGGTACGACTCCTTGCGCGCCCCCACGAACTCTATCTCCAGCCCCTTGTGGCGCAACATGGCGGTGCCGAAATTCTTGAACGTCGACACCTTCACGTGCAGCTTCTCGCCCAGACGCTCGGCCACCTGCACGCCGCTGCCTGTCACCACCACGTCTATGTCGCAACAGGGACGGCCTAAGAAGTGGTCGCGCACGAACCCGCCTATGACGTAGGCCCGCGCACCGCACTCCGCCGCCGTACGGCCTATGAGGGCGAACAGGGGATTATCCAAAGGCGCGGCCATCTATCGCAACTCCCTCAGATAAAGACGCACCGTGTTCTCCAGCCCCAAGTAGAGGGCATCGCAGATGAGGGCGTGGCCTATCGAAACCTCGGCGAGCCCTGCGATGTTGGATGCGAAGTAGCGCAGATTCTCCAAGCTCAGGTCGTGGCCGGCATTGACACCCAACCCCGCCTTTACGGCTTCGGCGGCCGTGGCGGCGTAGGGGGCTATGGCGGCCTGCGGGTCTATGGCGTAGCCGCGGGCGTAACCCTCGGTGTACAGCTCTATGCGGTCGGTGCCGGTCTCGGCGGCGTACGGTACCATTGCCGGGTCGGGGTCGAGAAATATGGAGGTGCGTATCCCCTCGCTCTTGAAGGTGGAGACTATCTGTTTCAACATCTGCCCGTTGGCGCGTGCGTCCCATCCCGCATCGGAGGTGATGGCGTCGGGGGCGTCCGGCACGAGGGTGACCTGTGCGGGATGCACCTCGCACACTAAGTCGATGAACTCGCGCGAGGGGTAGCCCTCTATGTTGAACTCCACCGAGAGTATGCGGCTGAGCTCGCGCACGTCGTCGTACCTGATGTGCCGGGCGTCGGGACGTGGGTGCACCGTGATGCCCTCCGCACCGAACCTCTCGCAGTCGAGGGCCGCTTTGGTCACCGACGGCATGTTCCCGCCGCGCGAATTGCGCAGGGTGGCTATCTTGTTGATGTTAACGCTTAATCTTGTCATTGCCGAAAGGTTTATTATCCGCAAATTTAATCAAAAGACAATAAATGCGCCTCCGTTATAGTTTAAATAGATGAAAAATGTGCTAATTTTGACCCGAACAGACACCCTCGCATTTATGAACATAGCGGTTTACACACGTTCGGAACGTTATCTGGACTGCCGTTTGCTCGCCGAATTGGAGTCGGCCGCGGACGAGTGCGGTTGCCGTCTCTTCTTCGGACGCGACTATGCCGACACCGTGGAGCGCTCCTCCTTCCCGCATCTGTACGACACCCTCTCGGCGCTTCCGGAGGATGTCGACTTCATAATATCGCTCGGCGGCGACGGTACGTTTCTCTCGTGCGTGGCGGGGTTGCGCGGCGCGGCGGTTCCTATCCTCGGTATCAACAGCGGACGGCTCGGTTTCCTCTCGTCGGTGGACGCCTCGTCGCTCAGGGAGGCGCTCGGACGCATGGTCTCGGGCGACTATATCATAGAGGACCACATGATGCTGGAGGTGGACGGACGCTTCGATAAGGAGGCCTGTTTCCCGCACGCTTTCAACGAGTTCACCATAAAAAGCGGCGTCGGTCTCATGACCGTGTCGCTCTCCATAGACGGGCTCGAGGTGGCCGACTACTCCGCCGACGGCCTGATAGTATCGACCCCTACCGGCTCCACGGCTTACAGCATGAGCGTGGGCGGTCCTATCGTGTCGCCGGAGTGCGAGGCGTTCATAATCAACCCGATAGCTCCGCATAACCTCACCATGCGCCCGCTGATAGTGGGGGCCTCGTCGGTGATGGAGCTGACGGTGACGGCCCGCGGCGAGGGTGCCACCGCCACGCTCGACAACAGGTCGTTCGCGGCGGGGTCGGGCGACAGCTTCACCCTCAGACGTTCGCCGCGCAAGGCCTCGGTGGTGAAGTTCCGCGACGGTTCGTTCTACTCCACGTTGAGGCGCAAGCTGATGTGGGGCACCAATATAATATGACCTGAGGAGACAGCCTCGCCGGCTATTTTAAACGCGCTATGCGGGGCTCTCGAATAAATTATTATATTTGCAATTTTAAAGCCGTATCGCACGGCTCGAACATCAACTATATGGGAAACGGCATACGCCATGTGGCGGTCATAATGGACGGTAACGGTCGCTGGGCAACCTCGCGCGGACTGGAACGCATAGAGGGGCACTATCGCGGAGTGGAGGCGGTGCGCAGTACCATCAACGCCGCGTTGGAGGCCGGAGTGGAGTACCTCACCCTGTATGCCTTCTCCAAAGAGAACTGGGGCCGCGAAAAGGACGAGGTGGATGGCCTTATGGAGCTATTCTGCAAGACCATATCGCTGGAGGTGCCGTCGTTGACGGAGAAGGGGGTTAAGGTCCGCTTCCTGTGCGACAGGGCGGGGCTCTCCCGGGAGGTGTTGGACTCGCTCGACTATTGCGAGAGCAAGACCGCGCATTGCGGGCGTATGACGCTTCTTGTGGCGCTCAATTACAGTGCCCGTGACGAGATAGTGTCCGCCGCCAGAGCGATAGCCTCCGAGGTGTCCGCCGGCGGGATGTCTCTCTCCGACATAGACGGGAAGAGCTTTTCCGACCGCCTCTACACCGCATCGGTGCCCGACCCCGATCTCATAATCCGTACCAGCGGCGAACAGAGATTGAGCAACTTCCTGTTATGGCAGGCGGCTTACAGCGAGTTCTACTTCTCGTCTGTGCTGTGGCCCGATTTCGACGAGGAGTGTTTCCGGGAGGCGTTGGCGGAGTTCGGCAGGCGTAAGAGACGGTTCGGTAAGACGGAGTAAAAAAACGTAATAGATGAATAGAATAAAGGCACTCTTGGTTCTGATGCTCTCGGCGGTCTGTCTGTCGGGACACGGGCAGTTCAGAGATACGGTCGACACGGTTCTGCCGGCATTGGATTACCAGACTCCGCGTAAATACAACATAAAGGACATAAAGGTCACCGGCGTGCACTACATCAGCCCCGAGCTGATAATCAACGCCTGCGGGCTTCACCGCGGCGACAGTCTCTATCTCCCCGGCGACTATATCTCCAACGCCTTGCAGGTGTTGTGGAGCCATCGTTACTACTCCAACGTTCGTGCCATAGTGCAGATAGAGGGCGACGACATCTATCTGGAGATAGCGCTCAAGGAGCGTCCGAGGGTGTCGGTATGGAACATAGAGGGTGTCAAGAACGGCGAGAAGACCGAGATACTCAAACGTCTGAAGCTGAGGGAGCGTATAGAGCTTTCCGATTACGCGCTCAAGAACTCAACCGACATAATCAGGCGTTATCTGGCCGAGAAGGGGTATCTGAATGCCGAAATTGCCATACGTCAGGAGAACGACTCGTTGCTCGATAACTTCGTCATAGTCACATTCGATGTCGACAAGAAAAACAAGGTCAAGATAGGCGAGGTGAGAATAGAGGGGGCCGAGAATATCCCTGAAAAGAGGCTTAAGGCGGCTATGAAGAAGACCCGCGAGAAGAGCCTCGTCAACCTCTTCAAGTCGGCCAAGTTCAACCGTAGCGAATACGAGGACAACTCCAAGCGGGAGCTTATCGACTACATGCAGGGGCGCGGTTATCGCGACGCTGTCATAACCTCCGACTCCATATACGACATAAACGACAAGCGCATAGGCATAAAGCTGAAGGTGGACGAGGGCAAGAAGTATTACTACCGCAACATATCGTGGGTGGGCAACACCAAATACACCAACGAGTATCTCGATATGCTTCTGGGCGTCAAGAAGGGCGACGTCTACGACAAGAAGAATATGGAGAGCCGTCTGGGTCTGGGCATAGACGGCAGCAAGGCCGTGATGAGCGGTGCCACCACGGTGTCGTCCATATATCAGAACGACGGTCACCTCACATTCTCGTTGGAGCCGGTGGAGACGGTCGTAGCCGGCGACTCCATCGACATAGAGCTTCGCATGGTGGAGGGCAAGCAGTTCACTGTCAACGACGTGATAATATCAGGTAACAACCGTACCAACGACCGGGTGGTGCGTCGAGAGCTATATGTGCGTCCCGGCGAGCTCTACGACCAGTCGATGCTCATCAACACCCTCAACGTGATAGGCTCGCTCAACCACTTCAACCCCGAGGCCATCGTGCCCGATATCATACCGGTCAGCGACGAGCTGGTCGACATACGTTTCGACCTCGAGGAGCAACACTCCGACGAGTTCGAGGTGTCCGGCGGTTGGGGCGGCGGCATGTTCGTGGCCTCGGTGGGTGTGTCGTTCAACAACGTGTCGATGCGCAAGTTCTTCGACCGTCACGCATGGCGTCCCTATCCCTCGGGCGACAACCAGCAGCTTCGCTTCAACGTGCAGAGCAACGGTGCCTACTATCAGGCCGTGTCGGTCAGCTTCGTGGAGCCGTGGCTCGGCGGCAAGAGGCCCAATCCGTTCTCGGTGTCGGTCTACTTCTCTTCCGAGTCGGACGCCACCTACTTCAACAAACACAGCAGCAACCGTTTCCGCACCATAGGCGCCGCGGTGGGTTTGGGTAAGCGTCTGGCTTGGCCCGACCCCTACTTCCAGATAATGGGCGAGATATCGTATCAGGCCTACAAGATGAAGAACTGGTCTTACTTCCTGTTCCGAAACGGTATAGCCAACACCATAGCCCTCTCGGGAACCTTGTCGCGTAACTCCACCGACCAGGTGGTCTATCCGCGAAGAGGTTCCGAGGTGTCGCTGAGGCTGACCATGACCCCGCCATACTCGCTCTTCGACAAGAACAAGAAGGACTACTCCGACTCCAACACCGACATGTCCGATCAGGAGCGTTACCGCTGGATAGAGTATTACAAGGTCAACGGTCTGGCCCGCTTCTTCGTGCCTATGTTGAACAACAACAAGCTCGTATTCATGGCTAAGGCCGAGTTCGGCTATCTGGGACACTACAACCCCAACAAGATCTCTCCGTTCGAGGGCTTCAGCATGGGTGGCGACGGTGTCACCGGCTACAACCTCTACGGTATAGAGTCGATAGGTTTGCGCGGTTACGACGAGAATGCGCTTACCCCCTACGCCCACAGCGGACAACAGGCGAGGGTGTATGCAAAATATACCGCCGAGTTGCGTTACCCCATAGTGTTGCAGCCCAGCTCTACCGTCTACGGTCTGATATTCGCCGAGGCCGGTAACGCGTTCGACAGATGGCGCGATTTCAACCCGTTCGACGTCAAGCGTTCGTTGGGTGTCGGCGTGAGGCTCAACCTGCCGATGCTCGGTATGTTCGGCGTGGAGTGGGGTTACGGTTTCGACCGCGTTCCCTCTACCAACCAACGCGGCGGCTCGCAGATACACTTCTCGTTGGGACAGACATTCTGATGCCATAGGGGCTGTTTTAAATCTCGAGGTATTGAAATGCCGACAAAACGGTCGGAGACAGGCTCTGACAAAAGTTCTTGCAGAGGTTGAAACAGCACTTTAAAATGTTTTCCGTATAAAAAACGGTATTATTATTGCTTTTGTGGATAAGAATGTTTAAATTTGAAATATCGGAAGAGGTCCGGTATCCGACAGAAAGCCTTTGCGGCGGCCCTCTCATTGTCGTGTAGACATTGGGGGAGTGGCGCATACGGACGCTCGGATTCGGTCGCTTTCAAAAAAATGTCCGACATGAAAAAGATATTGTTTGCATTAATGATAACCTCGCTCCTCTCTGTGAGCGGTTATGCGCAGAAGTACGGATACGTCTATTCGGAGAAGATATTCAAGGCCATTCCCGAATACGAGCAGGCCTTGAAGAGCGTGGAGAGCTACGCCAAACAGGGGCAGGAGCATGTCAAATCGTTATACGAGGAGGCGCAGAAGACTTACGACGGCTTGCGCTCCGTGCAGTCGCGGCTGACGCAGGATCAGTTCGAGGCGCTGGCCAAAGCGTCCGTCGAGAAAGAGCGCGAGGCCACCAAGTACAACGAGGAGTTTTTCGGCAAGGACGGTAAGCTGGCCAAGTACCAGCAGTCGCTCATGAAGCCGATAGAGGATCGTGTGGTTGCCGCCGTGGAGGCGGAGGCGTCCGAGAGCGGTTACGACATGATATTCGACCTGTCGGTGGTAAAGTTCACCGTATATCAGTCGCCGACGCTCGATCTTACCGAAAAGGTCATAGCGCGTCTGGGCATTGAATGATGTCCTCCGATGTGTGGCTATAAGTTACGGAATATCAATCAATCATCTAAATAGCAATGAAGAAAATTTTGTTTTTGACGGTCGCTTTGGTCGGCCTCTCTATCGCCGCTAACGCACAGAACGTCAAGATTGCACGTGTCAACACTCAGGACATTATGGCATCTCTTGCAGATGTGGATTCTGTCAGAGTGAAGCTCGAGGCCTTCGCAAAGGATTTGCAGGACGAGCTCGAAACCATGCAGGTGGAGTACAACAACAAGCTCGAGTCGTACAGCAAAACCAAGGCTGCCCTGACTCCGGTTATAGCCTCGCAGAAAGAGCGCGACCTCAACGACCTCGCACGTCGCATACAGGAGCGTAACCAGACCGCGCAGGAGGACTACAACAACGTGCAGATGTCGCTCATGCAGCCCATCATAGGCAAGGTGGACGAGTCTATCAAGAAGATAGCCAAGTCATTGTCGATAACCGTAATATTCGATGCACAGGACGGTCCTGTCTATATCGACGAAAATACTATTGATATAACCAGCAACGTGATAAAAGATTTGGGCGGTACGCTTAAATAATCGCGAGGACGAAAAAACAGGGCATCCTTTCTATGGGGTGCCCTGTTTTTTTATGCGAGATGCTTTGCAGATCGCTTTCGACGGTGCTGCTTATCGGACGCATGGATCGGCTACTCGCGGCTCGTCGCGGGGAGAGAGGAGTATGCCTGATTCCTTGCCGCTATTGTCGCTATGCAAAAACGCGATGGCAACGGTAACGGGAAACGGTCCGGCTATAACGGCTCTGTTATCATTCTGTACAGACGGTCTTTAAGCTCCGGTACGGCCTCGCCTGTCACCGACGATATATAGATATAAGGTATGTCTATCACCCCTTTGGCCTCTATCTCCTCCGAGAGGTGCTGTTTCAGCTCGTCGTCTATCATGTCGCACTTGGTTATGGCGAGCATGCGCTCCTTGTCGAGCAACTCGGGGTTGTACATTTTAAGCTCGTTGAGCAACACTGCGTACTCGGCCGAGATGTCGGCGCTCTCGCAGGTTATCATGAAGAGCAATACGGAGTTGCGCTCTATGTGGCGTAAGAAGCGCATTCCGAGGCCTCGTCCCTCGTGGGCCCCCTCTATGATGCCCGGTATGTCGGCCATCACGAACGACAGACCGTCGCGATACTCCACTATGCCGAGGTTAGGTTCCAAGGTGGTGAAGGCGTAGTCGGCTATCTTTGGTTTGGCGGCCGATACCGCCGACAGCAACGTCGACTTGCCGGCATTGGGGAAACCTACCAGACCTACGTCGGCGAGCACCTTTAGCTCGAGTATGAACCACCCCTCCTTGCATTCGCCGCCCGACTGGGCGTAACGCGGAGCCTGATTGGTGGCGGTACGGAAGTTCCAGTTGCCCAGACCGCCGCGTCCGCCGGGTATCAGTATCACCTCCTGGCCGTCTTCGGTCACTTCGCACATGACCTCGCCCGTCTCGGCGTCGCGTGCCACGGTGCCGAGCGGGACCTCTATGCGTATGTCGGCACCGTTCTTGCCGTGACATTTGGCCCCGCCGCCGCTCTCGCCGTTCTCGGCGTGTATGTGCTTGCGGTATTTGAGGTGTATGAGGGTCCAGTACTGGGCGTTGCCGCGCAATATGATGTGTCCGCCTCTGCCGCCGTCGCCGCCGTCGGGACCGCCGAACTCCACGAACTTCTCGTGCCTGAAATGAGACGCACCGTTGCCGCCGGCACCCGACCGACAGAATATCTTAACGTAATCGACAAAATTAGACTGAGCCATAACCGTTGTTTGAGCCGGTAAAGATAACACATTTTTCCTAATGCCGCCGCCTCCGCAGAGGCCGGCCGGCTATCGCTCCGTCACAAATTACGTGCCCGGTGCGAGAAGAGACGGTGTCGCGTAACGGGAAAAGAGGTATCTTTACGACATAAAATATAAACCTTATGAATTTCAGTTTATCTATCGACAGAGCCGCCTGCATAATGTGCGGACGTTGCGTAAGGGTGTGTCCTTCGCGCATCTTCTCCTTATCGGACGAGGGCGGCAGACATATAGCTACCGATGAGTCGCTCGGGTGCATAGAGTGCGGCCATTGCGTAGACGTATGCGAGAGCGGGGCCGTACGCCACTCGCTTTTCGGCCACGACAAGCGACACGCCGTAGACAGAGAGCTGCTGCCGCGTCCCGAGTCTCTGTTGGAGCTTATACGTTCGCGCCGCTCCAACAGGGCGTTCCGCAAGGAGCCGGTGCCCAGAGAGTCGCTCGACCGCATAGTGGAGGCGGCCCATCTGGCCCCTACGGCCAGCAATGGGCAGGAGCTTGAATTTGTGGTGATAACCGATCCCGAACACCTCGGGACTATAAGCCGTTACGTGATGGATAAGTTCTCGGGAATGCTACGTATATTGAAGAGTCCTGTGATACGCACCGTCGTAAAGATGGCGGCTCCCGCCCTGTGGCGTTACGTGCCGCGGTTCGAGCGCATGAAAGCGGCCTATGAGACGGGCTACGATCCGGTGTTGCGTGGAGCGGCGGCGGTTGTCTTCATCTGCGCTCCCGAAAAGAGCCGCTTCGGGTGTCAGGATGCCAATCTCGCCTATCTGAACGGGTCGTTGATGGCCGAGAGTCTCGGTGTCAGCCAGTTCTACACGGGCTTCGTATGTACGGCCGCCTCGCGCGACCGTCACGGCAAGCTGGAGCGTATGCTCGGCATAGACGGACGCATAATGGCCGGTATGGCGTTGGGGATGCCGGCGTTCGGATACCCATATTACGTCGACCGCAAACCGCTTGATGTCAAATATATGTAAGACATTGCCCGTTGCGTGCAGGCCTGTTGCGGAGTGTGGAGCCCGCGACAGGCTTTTTTGTTTTCGGGAGTAGAAGGCCCAATACAGGTGCGCGGAAGAATAATCGCAGAAAAATTGTCGTTTTATTTTTATTTTTCAATCGAAACTTGTACTTTTATGACAAATAAAAATAAAAAACAATGGAAAAACTTATAGAATGCGTCCCCAATTTCAGCGAGGGGCGCGACATGAATATCATAAACGCTATCGTTGCGGCCATAGGGTCTGCGGAGGGAGTTAAGGTTCTCAACGTCGACCCGGGGGCGGCCACCAACCGCACCGTCGTCACATTCATAGGCGGGCCGGAGGCTGTGGTTGAGGGTGCTTTCCGCGGCGTGGCCAAGGCGCAGGAGCTGATAGACATGCGTCACCATACGGGCGAGCATCCGCGCATAGGCGCCACCGACGTATTGCCGTTGGTGCCGGTGGCGGGCGTCACTATGGAGGAGGCCGCCGAGCTGGCACGCGGGTTGGCCGAGCGTGTAGGCACCGAGCTGGGCATACCCGTATATTGCTACGAGAGTGCCGCTTTCGAGGAGAAACGCCGTAACTTGGCCTCGTGCAGGGCGGGCGAGTACGAGGGGCTGGAGAAGAAGCTCGCCGACCCTGCATGGCGTCCCGACTACGGCCCGGCGGAGTACACCGAGAGCGTGGCCCGTAGCGGCGCCTCGGTGATAGGTGCGCGCGACTTCCTGCTCGCCGTCAATTTCAACCTCAACACCACCTCTACGCGTCGTGCCAACGCCATTGCTTTCGACGTGCGCGAAAAGGGGCGCCCCAAGAGAGAGGGCGGCTCGCCGGTGGGCAAGAAGATAGTCGACGCCGAGGGCAACGTGGTTATGATACCCGGCACCCTCAAGGGGACTAAGGCGATAGGCTGGTACATAGAGGAGTATGGCATAGCTCAGGTGTCGATGAACATTGTGGACATGAACTCAACTCCTCTGCACATAGCCTACGAGGAGGTGTGCCGCAAGGCCGAGGCCCGTGGCGTGAGGGTTACCGGATGCGAGGTGGTGGGTCTGTTGCCGCGCAAGGTGCTCATAGATGCCGGACGGTACTATCTGAAGCTGCAGCGACGCTCCACCGGCGTCAGCGAGGAGGAGTTGGTAAAGATAGCGGTGCGCTCCATGAGCCTCTCCGACCTCGCGCCGTTCAAGCCCGAGGAGAGGGTGATAGAGTACCTCATAGCCGACAGGTCGCCCAAGCTCGTGGACATGACCTGCAAGGCGTTCGCCGTAGAGACGGCATCGGAGTCGCCCGCACCCGGCGGCGGCTCGGTGTCGGCGTACATGGGGGCCCTCGGGGCGGCGCTCGCTACCATGGTGGCTAACCTCAGCTCGCACAAGGCCGGCTGGGACGACAGATGGGAGTACTTCTCCGACATGGCCGACAAGGGTGCCGCCGTCATGACCGAGCTGCTCGCACTCGTAGACGAGGACACCGCCGCCTTCAACCGTATAATGGACGTATTCGCCATGCCCAAGGAGACCGCCGAGGAGAAACAGGCGCGTCGCGAGGCTTTGGAGAGGGCCACCCTCTACGCCACCGAGGTGCCCCTGCGCACCATGAAGACCGCCGTTCGCGCTTTCGAGGTGATAGAGGCCATGATAAAGGAGGGCAACCCCAATTCGGTGTCCGACGCCGGTGTGGGTGCACTGGCCGTGAGAGCCGCCGTGCAGGGGGCGTTCCTCAATGTAAAGATAAACGCCGCCGGGCTAAAAGACCGCGAAAAGGCCGGCGATTTGGTGGGCGAGGCCACGATATTGGCTGCCGAGACCGACAAGCGCGAGGAGGCGTTGCTCGAGATGGTCGAGGATAAGATAAAAGGGGCTTAGGCCTAACCGGACAGGGTCCTAGCCGGACGGGCAAAAAATTAAGCGATAACGAAAGTAAGTCACGTTTAGCGTTGCATCTCGCATTGAACGGACAGTAACGCGTAATACGGGCGGGCCGAAGTTTGCGGGGAACCGCGTCTCGCGGCGGGCAGAGAGAAAAAATGTCCACAAGCGGAAAGGCTTATGAATTACTGACGTGGTTGCGGGCCTCCGTTGATGGGAGGCTTCGGCCCTCAGCCTGAAAGGGTGAAACCTTTGGCCCGATGTCTCGTCCCATTTCGGAGACCTCGTTGCAATGCCTGTTTAGCTAAAGTCACCTTACAAGAGGTGCTTCGTTTGGTTACATGAACGGCTCTAATACCGAGCACTCTAAAAGGGGCTGTGCCCCCGAAGTGGCCGCCGGAGGCAAAATAAAAAAACAATACAAAAACCAACCGATATGACATTCGCAGAAGAGATAATCGCGGGCATAGGCGACACGCTTCCCCCCGCCCGTCCATACGATGAGAAGATCAACCATGCGCCGCGCCGCAAAGACATACTCTCGCCCGACGAGAAGCGTCTGGCCGTGCGTAACGCCCTGAGGTACATACCCAAGAATCTGCATGCCGAGCTGGCGGGAGAGTTCGCCGACGAGCTGGAGCGTTACGGCCGCATATACATGTACCGTTACCGTCCGTCGTATAAGATATACGCACGTAACATAAAGGAGTATCCGCATCGTTCCGAGCAGGCGGCGGCCATCATGCTCATGATAACCAACAACCTCGACGAGGCGGTGGCGCAACACCCTCACGAGCTCATCGTCTACGGCGGCAACGGGGCGGCGTTTCAGAATTGGGCGCAATACAGGCTCACCATGCAGTTGCTCTCGCAGATGACCGACGAACAGACGCTCGTGCTCTACTCGGGCCATCCGCTCGGCCTCTTCCCGTCGCATCCGGGTGCTCCGCGTGTGGTGGTCACCAACGGCATGGTGATACCCAACTACTCGAAGCCCGACGACTGGGAGCGTTTCAACGCCCTCGGGGTGTCGCAGTACGGGCAGATGACGGCCGGGTCGTTCATGTACATAGGGCCGCAGGGCATCGTCCACGGCACCACCATCACGGTGCTCAACGCGGGACGCAAACAGCTCGCCGAGGGCGAAAAGTCGCTCGCGGGGAAGCTCTTCGTGTCGTCGGGACTCGGCGGCATGTCGGGAGCGCAGCCTAAGGCGGCCGTCATAGCGGGCGTGGTGGGTGTCATAGCCGAGGTCAACCCCAAGGCGGTGGCCGTGCGTCACTCTCAGGGATGGGTCGACGAGGTCTACACCTCACTGGACGAGCTGGTGCCGCGCATACGCAAGGCCGTAGCCGGCAAGGAGGCGGTGTCGCTGGCCTATAACGGCAATGTGGTCGACCTGTGGGAGCGTCTTGCCGACGAGAATATAAAGGTGGACCTCGGCTCCGACCAGACCTCTCTGCACAACCCGTGGTCCGGCGGCTACTATCCCGTCGGCATGAGCTTCGAGGAGGCCGGGCGCATGATGCGCGACGAGCCCGATAGGTTCAGAGAGTGCGTGCAGGCGTCGCTGAGACGTCACCTCGCGGCCATAGACCGGCTCACGGCCCGCGGCATGTACTTCTTCGACTACGGTAACGCATTCCTCTTGGAGTGCTCACGTGCCGGTTGCAATCTGGAGGTCCCCGGCGGAGGCTTCCGTTACCCGTCGTATGTGCAGGACATTATGGGTCCGCTCTTCTTCGACTACGGCTTCGGTCCGTTCCGTTGGGTGTGCTGCTCGGGCGACGAGTCCGACCTCGCCGAGAGCGACCGCATAGCCGCCGAGGAGTTGGAGAGGCTCGCCAAGACGGCCACCGACGACATACGCGGCCAGTTAGACGATAACATCCACTGGATAAAGGAGGCCGCACGCAACAGGCTGGTTGTCGGCTCGCAGGCGCGCATACTCTACGCCGACGCGGCCGGCCGTACCGCCATAGCCCTTGCCTTCAACAAGGCCATAGCCGAGGGGCGCATAAAGGCCCCGATAGTGCTCGGGCGCGACCACCACGACGTATCGGGTACCGACTCACCCTATCGCGAGACCTCCAACATATACGACGGCTCGCGCTTCACGGCCGACATGGCGGTGCACAACGTGATAGGCGATTCGTTCCGCGGCGCCACGTGGGTGTCGCTCCACAACGGCGGCGGATGCGGCTGGGGCGAGGTGATAAACGGCGGCTTCGGAATGGTGATAGACGGTTCGCCGGAGGCCGAGGCGCGCATAAAGTCGATGCTTCTGTGGGATGTCACCAACGGCATCGCCCGTCGCAGCTGGGCCCGCAACAAGGGGGCGATGGACGCTATCGAACGTCAGATGGAGACTACCGACACCATGCGCGTCACCATGCCCAACATAGCCGACGACGATATTATCGACGGACTATTCCGTGGGTAACGGGTCTCGCTCCTACCGGCATGTCGGACATTCGGCATGAGGAGGCCTGAAATTAAATCGCCTCTTTTGTACGCATTCCCGGTCATGTGCGGTTCGGGAAGCGGAAGAACGGACAGAAGACCGCCCCCGACAAAGGCCTCTTAGAGGCGGATCGTTTTGTAAGCTGCAACTGAAACTTTTGATAAAACGGGCATCCGTGCCCACAAAAACATATCGTCATGGCAATTCATCACATAGGTCCCGAGCCTCTGACCGTAGAGCAGGTGGGACGCATAGTATTCTCCGACACCGAGCTGGCCCTCGGCGAGAAGGCCCGTGAGAGCGTGGCCCGGTGCCGACGCTATCTCGACGAGCGCATAGCCTCTTCGGAGAAGCCCATATACGGCATCACTACCGGCTTCGGGTCGCTCTGTAATGTGTCGATAGAGAGCGACAGCCTCCGCGAGCTTCAGCGTAATCTCGTCATGTCGCACGCCTGCGGCTCCGGCGACGAGGTACCCTCCGAGATAGTGCGCATAATGATGTTCCTCAAGATACAGTCGCTCAGCTACGGGTGCTCCGGGGTGAAGCCCGAGACGCTCGACAGGCTCGTCGACTACTACAACGCCGGTGTGGTGCCGGTGGTCTATCAGCAAGGCTCGTTGGGGGCTTCGGGCGATTTGGCGCCTCTGGCCCACATGACGTTGCCGTTGCTCGGCTTGGGCGAGGCCTATTACAAGGGCGAGAGGCTCACGGGCGAGGAGATATGCCGACGTCTCGGCGTGGAGCCGATAGTGCTCGGGGCCAAAGGGGGGCTGGCGCTTCTCAACGGCACGCAGTTCATGTCGGCATACGCCGTGTGGTCGTTGCTCGAGGCGCGTCGTCTCTCGGGATGGGCCGACTGTCTGGCCGCCCTCAGCTTAGAGGCCTACGACGGTTGCCCCGACGCTTTCGAGGAGGCGGTGCACCGTGTGCGTCCCCATGCGGGTCAGCTGGAGACGGCGCGTGCGGTAAGGTCGCTGATAGAGGGTAGCACCATAGCCTCGCGTCCCAAAGCCTACGTGCAGGACCCCTACTCGTTCCGTTGCGTGCCGCAGGTGCACGGGGCGGTCAAAGACACGCTACGTCATGTGGAGGAGGTGGTGACGACCGAAATCAACAGCGTCACCGACAACCCCACCATACTGCCCGACGACGATATGATTCTCTCTGCCGGCAACTTCCACGGCGAGCCGCTCGCACTCGTCCTCGACTATCTGGCCATAGCCCTCTCGGAGCTTGCCAGCATATCGTCGCAGCGGGTCTATCAGCTCATAGGGGGCAAGCGCGGTCTGCCCGCGTTTCTCGTGGCCGAGCCGGGGCTCAACAGCGGCTTCATGATACCGCAATACTCCATAGCCTCGGTGGTGAGCCAGAACAAACAGCTCGCCACTCCCGCCTCGGTCGATTCGATAGAGTCGTCGCTCGGGCAGGAGGACCACGTGAGCATGGGGGCCAATGCGGCGACCAAATGCGCGCGCGTGGTCGACAACGTATGGCGCGTCCTCGGGGTGGAGCTTATGAACGCGGCGCAGGCGTTGGATTTCCGCCGTCCGCTCAGAAGCTCCGAGGCACTGGAGCGTCTGCATGCCGACTATCGGCGCGTGGTGCCGTTCGTGGAGCGCGACAGGGTGCTATACACCGATATGGCCTCGTCGGTGCGTTTCATTAAAGATACTCGTTATGAAGACTATAATTAAGAATATAAAACGCCTCATGGGGTGCTACGACGTTGCGCCCTCCATATTGCGCGGTAGCGAGATGGCCTCGTGCGGATATCTCGACGACGCCTACGTGGTGATAGACGGTGGGGTAGTGGAGTCGTTCGGCCCCATGAGCGGCTACGCGGTGCAGGAGAGCGGCCATTACGTCATAGACGCCTCGGGTCGTTACGTGTTGCCGGCGTTCTGCGACTCGCACACCCACATCATATACGCCGGAAGCCGCGAGGGCGAATACGAAGACCGCATCGCCGGCATGTCATACACACAGATAGCCGAGCGCGGGGGCGGCATACTCAACTCTGCCGACCGTCTGCACGCCGCCTCGGAGAACGACCTCTACCGCGGGGCCATGCGTCGTGTGCGCGAGATGATGCGCGGGGGGACCGGTGCCGTGGAGATAAAGAGCGGCTACGGGCTCACGCTTGAGGACGAGCTTAAGATGTTGCGCGTCGCCACCCGCATAAAGGAGGATGCCGTGATAGCGGTCAAACGCACCTTCTTGGGTGCCCACGCCTTTCCGCGGGCGTTTCTCTCCGACCGTGACGGTTACGTGCGTCTCATTGTGGACGAGATGATACCGGCTGTGGCCGCCGAGAGGCTCGCCGACTACATAGACGTCTTCTGCGACGAGGGGTTCTTCACCGTGGAGCAGACCCGCCGAATACTCTCCCGAGGGTTTGAATACGGTCTTGTACCGAAGATACACGCCAATGAGCTGGCCGCCTCCGGAGGGGTACAGGTGGGTGTGGAGTGCGGCGCCCTCTCGGTGGACCACCTCGAACACACAGGTCCCGCCGAGTGCGACGCTCTCAGGGGTAGCGGCACTATGGCCACGCTGTTGCCCGGGGCCGCATTCTTCCTCGGCATGGAGTATGCGCCGGCACGCCGCATGATAGACGACGGGCTGGCCGTGGCGTTGGCTTCCGACTATAATCCCGGGTCGTCGCCCTCCGGCTCCATGAAGTTCGTGTTGTCGCTGGCCTCCATAAAGATGCGCATGACACCGGTGGAGGCGTTCAATGCCGCCACCGTCAACGGCGCATACGCAATGGGGCTTGGCATGACGCACGGCACCGTCACTCCCGGAAAGCGGGCCAATCTGATCATCACCAAACCGATGCCGTCGTTCGCCTACCTCTCTTATCAATATACAGGCGACCTTATAGAGCGGGTTATTTTTAATTGATACCAGTGTTTTGAGTCTGAACGGTATGCGCGTCGGGTGCATACCGTTTGCCGTTATTACGGGAGGCGGCCTGACGGTTCCTGCTCCCCGGGAATAAGACTATTGCTCTCCGGCAAGACTTGTATTCGTAACGGGGTGCGGTTACATGTAGGTTCATGTCCTGTGTGATATATGCGTTTAGGAGGACATCGTGTTTGAATTACATGCAATCAATTATGCGGTTATCCTGAATTTTCCCCAGATAGTATAGGTCTTTTGATTTACGGCCCGAGCACAACGATGCAGGTCAAATACTTTTCGCATGTTTGGTCCTTTGTATCAGCCCGCCTCTTTGAGTCTGTTCGGCTTTTTGCATCTGCTCGGCCTCACTTGCGGCGGATATGAGTTTTGCCGGAGGTAGTTTGAATCGCCATGGTATGGATAACTAAGGGAGAGCTCAGCGGCGAGGGTAGGGTGTGTTTCTGTGCAACAAAAAAAGGTCCTTGAAAAAGGACCTCCCTGAGCGGAAAACGAGACTCGAACTCGCGACCCCAACCTTGGCAAGGTTGTGCT
>CAMWRR010000002.1 GCA_947176715.1 uncultured Rikenellaceae bacterium
CGCCCGCACGGCCCAGTAACGTTCGGCCACGGGGGCGGAGTCGACGAACGGACGCAGAGAGTAGTCGCCCTCTGAACGGAGCGATGCGCACAGCCTCTCCAGCATGCCGCGCAGGGTGCGGTGGTAGTCCTCGCGCATGGCATAGGAGGCCACGAGCGACCCCTCGGGGTATAACGGATAGCTCTTGGCGCACATTATCACCGTGCGTGTCCCCGGCATGAGCAACGACGGATCGAAACGCATGTCGGCATAACGCGAGAGCCACGACATCTCCCCGTAACGGCCGCGCTCCAGCCCGTCGAAGAATATGTCGCGCAACCCCGCCTCCACCGCGCCGCCCGATGCGACACCGCAGAGGTCGAAGCCCGCTTCGGATGCGGCTCTCTTTATGTTGTCACGGCTCAGCGACATGACGTAACAGCGTTTACGGATAATTTATTAACTTTGCAAAAACGAACGCCACACCGGACCCGTTCCTAAGGATAGCCGCCTTTATCGGGAGCTTGCCCCGGGGGGCCGTCTCTACGGTCGTTCGTAATTGCGAAGTTAAACAATAAAACGTTATGAGCCAAGATCAACGCAACCTGTTGAAGAAGATCAAACCGCGCGACATGATCTACCCCATCATCATAGGTTTAGGCGTGGTCGGCTACATGATATACCGCGACTTCGACCCCGAACTGTTCTCCTACTTCTCCTTCTCGGCCAAGACGTTTCTATGGCTGTCGGTGGCCGTGGTGTTCATGGCCGGACGCGACATAGGCTACATAATACGCATAAAGATATTGTCCGAAGGGGCCTTGACGTGGCTGCAGGCCTTTCGCGTCATAATGCTGTGGGAGTTCACCTCGGCGGTCACGCCCTCGGCCGTGGGGGGCACCAGCTTCGCCGTCATATACGTGCACAAGGAGGGCATATCGGTGGGCAAAAGCTCCGCCATAGTGTTGCTCACCTCTTTCTTCGACGAGCTATATTTCATCGTCATGTTCCCCCTGATGATAGC
The DNA here is from genome assembly GCA_947176715.1 of uncultured Rikenellaceae bacterium. Lineage (GTDB taxonomy): Bacteria > Bacteroidota > Bacteroidia > Bacteroidales > Rikenellaceae > CASDZP01. The sequence goes on from CAMWRR010000002.1 coordinate 1,004, forward strand.
CCTCATAGGCTTCGACACCCTCTTCGACACAGCCGTACACGACGCCGTCACGGCCGGCATATTCGCCATAGCCCTCACGGGATATTCGCTCAAACTGGCCTATCTCGCGGTGGTATCGTACGGCCTGTTCGTCAACCCGCAAGGGCTCAGATGGCTGTTGCTCAAGATATTCCGCATAAAGCCGCTCAGGCGTTGGTATGCGGGTGCGGTGCGCACGGGCGACGACATAGTAACAAGCTCCTACGAGCTACGCAAAAAGAATATCGCCTTCTGGTTCAAGACCATAGCTGCCACATTCCTGTCGTGGAGCTCGCGCTATCTGGTGGTCAACGCCATATTGCTCGCCTTCTTCTCCGTAGGCGACCACCTGTTGCTGTTCGCACGCCAGCTGGTGATGTGGATAATGATGTTGGTGATGCCCACCCCGGGCGGTAGCGGTTTCGCCGAATACTTCTTCAAGGAGTACCTCTCCGACTTCATACCCGTCGACCCGGCCATAAAGCTCGGCGTGGCCGCCATGATAGCGCTGATATGGCGGCTTGTCACCTACTATCCCTATCTGGCGGTAGGCGCGATAATATTCCCGCGCTGGCTCAAACGTAAATTCGGGGAGTAGGCGGACGCACACCGCGGCGGACAGAAAAAGTCCGGCTCTACGACGGACCGCTTGCACTATCCGCGTCAAACAGATTTCGCAGGCATAGAGCTGATGCCGTATATTACCTTAGTGATCTGAAAGTTGTTAGGGGCGGCCCAATAGTCGGGCCACCGCTCTCTATATGTTTCGAGCTGTGCGTCGGGGACATATATCCTGTAATTAGCCGTATAGCTGCCGAAGCCGTCGGTGACGGGGAATACCCCGCTGCCGAGCGTGGCCGGGGTCTCGGCCGGACACAGGACGCTCTCTAACGCGAAGCATCTGTTGAACGCGTTAGCGCCTATCGACTCGAGTCGCGTACCCAAGGTTACGCTCTTCAAACCGGAACAATGGGAGAAAACCTGCTTCTCTATCACGGTTACCGCGTCGGGAATATCTATGCTCTCCAACGCATAACAACGGATAAAGGCATTGTAGCCTATATTTTTGAGCCCCTCAGGCAATCTAACCTCACGGAGCGCTCTGCAGTCGGCGAAGGTGTTGCCCTCTATGGTCTCTACCCTGTCGCCTGCGAATATCGCCCTTTTAAGCGGAGAGGTGCCCGCGCCGCTACCGGCGAATGCAGAGATGCCCAACCGCTCTACATTAGCCGGTATGGTTATCTCCGCCATATTCGTTTGCAGGAATGCGGCATCGCCGATAGATACGAGGCTCTCCGGCAGTGTTACCGCCTCTATGGCGCTGTTGTTGAATGCGTTGTCGCCTATCGTTACGACACCTTCGGGGATGGCGATGCTACGTATCTCCGTGTCGCCTATGAACGCGTTCGGCACCACTGCGGTCATTGTGCCCGCATAGCCCCATCGTCCCTTGCCGGTGGCGGGGTCGTAGGAGCTGAACTCGTCGAAGTATTCGTACTCGCCACTGAAACGCGGGGTGCCGTATCGGGTGCTCCAAGCTATCTGCCGGGTGGCGGTGTACTCTATGTATCTCACCTGTCGGACAACCAATTTGCGGATGATAGTGCGCACATCGTCCGAGACGAGTACCAGTATCACGCACTCGGGGTCGCTTACGGCCGCCGGGGTGTCGGGCGCGGATATGGATATCTTGCACCCGGCTCTGTCCACCGTTGCCTTGTAGCCGCCGCCTGCGATGCACTCCACGGCCGTCACCGCGTTCATCGGGTCGGTCAGACGGTAGCTCACCTCTGTCGTTGTTCCGGGGCCGCAATAGAACGACAGCTCTCTGACCACCTCTTCGCCCGAGACGAACACGAGGTCGAAACTGTTGTCGTAGCACGGCAGCTCTACACGCTCGCCGTCCCGGGTCAACGTCAGCACGAGGCGACCCGGGTCGGAGACGTCTATATCGCAATAGGCGGACTCTTTGGCCCCTTCCGCCTCTTCCGGGCTTTCAGCCACCGGCCTCAACCGGTGCCATGTCTCTTTACCGTCGCAGGATATGTACCAGTAGCCGTCGTCTATATCCAGCCTCGGCGTGGCATCCGCAGGCTCGGACCGCACCGCTATGCGCTTATCGCTGTCGGTGAGCCACTGGCCGTCGAGCGTCCAGTAATATACGCCGTCGCTGTCTTGCCGTACGCCTATCACGGGAGTGGTGGCGTGGAGTCCGTCCGCTCCGTGGTATATCATGGCCGGACGGCTCTCTGCAAAGGTGATGGCGTAACCTGTCGTCTCGCCGTTTTTCACCACCGGCACGGTACCGGTCACGTAGTCGCCGCGGGTAGATGCCTCTACCATAACACGCAAAGAGGCCGCATTGGTGTTCATGCGGGCGCACCACTCCAGAGGGAGGGACATGTCGTACGACGGCGTGTCGGGAGCCTTCTCCACGTCACTCTCCGCGCTCCTGTTCCACATGGCTATCTCGTCGTACTTGGTGCAGGAGGCTAACGACAGCAACCCTATAATGGTAAACGTAATGATCTTTCTCATGGCCTATAGATGTTAAAAAATGATCCCCGCCCTGACTACGAAGCAACGGTTGCGCACATGTCTGTAACCCACCTTGTCGCTGCCCTCTCCGTACATCGTGTCGGTTTTGTCTATGTCTATGAATCCCATTCCGTAATCGGCCCCTATGACGAAGCGGCCCACCGCGGCATCTGCCCCGCACATAAAGCCCGTGTCGTGACGCGAGAAGCCGCCCCTTTTGCCGAATATAGGCACCGTGGTGTCGCCCGCCTTGCGTTTTCCGCCCACACCCACCGCATAATATAGCCCGGCGAAGGGTATCAGCGAGAGGTTTCGGGTTACGGCCACGGTGTAGTCTACGGCCACGGGTATCTGTATGTAGCGCATGGTGGTGCGGCTGTCGTCGAATCCGCTTATCTCATACCCCTTGCTTATGAAGCTCGCGCCGGTACGCAGATGCAACGGCAACCGTCCGGTCAGCCTTATCCTGTCGGTGACGCCCGCTTCGTACCCGGACCTTGCAGACGACCTCAGCCCGCATGAGGTGACCCACGAGACGCAATACCCGGCATGCCCGCCAACTATGTTGAGTCTGACGGAGTCGGCACCCTTATGTGCATAGACGCTTCCGACGGCCGATGTGCTGACAAGTAAAAACAATATGATCCTTTTCATTCCTGATAAATCGTTACACGTTATTGCGACCGACGCAAGCCCGACATTGCATTTTGCAGAGGCGTTATCATCGTAATGTGCGGCAGTCGTCTTGTTTAAACGTTCCTTTTAACGCCATAAGCGGATAATGGAGCGTATAAAGCCGTGTGGTAACGTAAACGGAGCGGTGCAATCGTTTGACTGCGATAAATATAGATGACAGACTTGCACAAGTGTCAGATATAATGTACATTTGTGGATGTAAACCAACGTATAAACGTTACACGAAGCCCTCCAAGACAGCCTCGCGGGAGGGTTTAAGCCGGGGGCGGTGCGCCCCTCTTTTCAGGCCTTTGTCCGTCCGTTTCCCGACCGGCTTCGTCTCAGCTTCTCTTTCCTGTCCAGCGCCATCTGTACGGATGGGTACATGGCTCTGAATTTGGCGAACGTATCGCGCGACAGGTCGAAGTGTCGGCAGATGTCGTTTACCGATCGCCCCCGGTTAAGCATCGCTATAACGGCATGACGGTTCTCTATAAGTATATTGGTCTTGGTGTAGCTGCCGTGGCGACGACCCAACACCACCCCCTCGGCACGTCGCAGGGCCAACGCCTCACGGGTGCGCATGGAGATGAGGTTGCGCTCTATCTCCGCGACAAGCCCGAAAGCGAAGCACAATACCTTGCTGTTGATGGTGTTGTCGAACGAATAGCCCTCCTTGGTGGTGTAGAGGTTTATGCCGCGCTCCAGACATTTGCCCATAATGGCCATTATATCGGTGAGCGTTCTGCTCAGGCGCGAAATCTCCGTGACAATCAGCGTGTCGTCTTTGCCGAGAGTGCGTAACAGCGCCCCCAATTTACGGTCGCGTTCGCTCTTCCGGCCGCTGGCGACCTCAGTGACCCACCGGTTTACGACGAGTTTTCTGCTTTCGGCAAAACGCCTGATTTCATCCTGTTGGTTGGCAGGGTGTTGTCTCTCCGTGCTGACGCGTAAATAACCTATTGTCATGTGTTGATTGTGTTTTAACCGGGGCAACGGCGCCCCGTACGGTAAAGGTAAGGGTTATATGCCCGGAGACGGGGGCGGAGACAGGATATGGCGGCACGGTATCTGAAAGTTTGGGACGATACGGACGTTTTGGTCCGATTTTTAGTTATATTTGCCTGTTCGATTTCAGCTATGATAACTACGCTTCATATAGAGAATTACGTATTGATAGACCGTCTCGACCTCCGTTTCGAGAGCGGTCTGAACATAATAACCGGCGAGACCGGTGCAGGAAAATCGATACTGCTCGGGGCCATAGGTATGCTCACCGGTGCCCGTACCGACAGTTCGGCGGTGAAGAACGGCGCCACCACATGCGTGATAGAGGCCGAGTTCGAGGTGTCTGATTACGACCTTAAACCGCTGTTCGAGGAGTACGACCTCGACTACGACGACACCATGACGGTAAGGCGCGTGATAACGGTGCAGGGCAAGAGCCGCAGCTACATCAACGATCTGCCTGTGACGCTCGCACAGCTCAAGACCATAGGCGAGCGGCTCATCGACATCCATTCGCAACACCAGACCCTGTTGCTCGGCGACGGCGGCTTCCAGATGGACGTGGTCGATTGCGTGGCCGGTAACGACGATCTGCTCGCCGATTATCGCGAGGCTATGTCGGCGGTGAGAGCGGTGCGCGCCCGGCGCGATGCCGCCGCCGAGGAGTTGGCGCAGGCACGGCGCGACGAGGAGTTCATGCGTTACCAGTACGAACAGCTCGACGAGGCCAAGTTACAGCCGGGAGAGAAAGAGGAGCTGGAGGCTCAGGAGGCGGTGCTGGCCAACGCCACAGAGATAAAGGAGGCGTTATGGAGCTCGTGCGCGTTGCTCGACGGCGATGCGGAGGAGAACATCCTCACCTCGCTCCGCAAGATAGAGGGCTCGTTGGAGTCCATATCGGAACATTCGCCCGAGGTGGCGGCCATAGCCGAACGTGTGTCGTCGTCGTATTACGAGCTAAAGGATATATGCGAGGAGCTGTCGTCGCTGGACGAGGAGATAGCGGCCGACCCCGCCGAGCTGGAGCGGGTGCAGTCGAGGCTGGACAAGATATACACCCTCGAGAAGAAACACCGCGTGGAGGGGGTGGAGCCGCTGATAGAGTTGCGCGACTCGCTGGCGGCCAAGCTCTCGCTGATAGAGGGCAGCGACGAGAGTATCGCCGAGTTGGATGCCGAGCTGGCCGCACTCACCGACAAGGCCCGCTCCATAGCCGCGGAGCTCGGCTCAAGACGTTCCGCCGTGGTGGAGCGCATACGCGAGAATGTGTTGTCGCAGCTGGCACAGTTGGGCATGGAGGGGGCGCGTCTTACGATAGAGCTCCGCCATGTGGACGAGCTTCTGCCCAACGGCTCCGACACCATAGAGTTTCTCTTCTCGGCCAACAAGGGGGGGCATCTCGAACGCATAGCCAAGGTGGCGTCCGGCGGCGAGATGTCGCGCCTGATGCTGGCCCTCAAATCGCTCATGGCCTCGCACCGAAGCCTGCCCACCGTCATATTCGACGAGATAGACACCGGCGTATCGGGCTCCGTGGCCGACAAGATGGGCGAGATAATGGAGCGTCTGGGAGCCGGCAAGCAGATTATCAACATCACACACCTGCCGCAGGTGGCCGCCAAAGGTGCGCACCACTTCTACGTGTACAAGTCCGACAAAGAGGGCACCACCGTCACCGTAATAAGAAAACTAACCGACGAGGAGCGGGTAGACAAGATAGCCGAGATGCTCAGCGCCAGCCGCGTGACCGACGCCGCAAGAAGACAGGCGCGGGAGTTGCTGGGGAGGTAACCGCTTTACCGTCTTCTCGACAGAGGCGACTCTCCCCTAACGGGACAACAGTCACAGGGCAACTATTCAGCCCAAAGCCGGTAAAATACATAGTGGCACGAGAGTGCGGATGGCCGCGCCTTACCTGCGGATTGCCTTATAAACAATATACGACCACACAGCTTAGTTTGCGGGCCTCCGTGGGGGAAGTGTTTCGGCCCACAGCGAGGCATGCCCACCGCGAGGTATGCCCACCGCGAGGTGCGGTCCGCTCGGCCACTGTATCGCATTTCGGGGGACGAGGGGACGGCTATTGTGTTCGATGGCCCTCGCTGACACTCGGAGCGCATATCGCGACGGATATAATTTTGCCGGACGGCAATAGATTCTCTCTTTCGGTTGTATTTTCCATCCTTATTTAGTATCTTTATCACTTCGTTTCTTCGATTTTAACACATAAGTAGCTGATTCGCGTCTATTTACCGCGATGAGGCGATAAACAGTCTGATTATGGAGTTATTCAGAAATCTTCTTTTCGGCACTCCCGGTTTGTGGGGAGGCGGAGTGGCCCACTCGGTGCTGATACTCTCGTTGGTGATAGCGTTGGGCATCATATTCGGCAAGTTAAAGGTGTCGGGCATCTCCTTGGGTGTCACGGGCATCTTGTTTGTGGGTATAGCTTTCGGTTACTTCGGCATGAACGTGGACGAGCATCTGCTCCACTTCATGAAGGAGTTCGGGCTTATATTGTTCGTCTATTCGATAGGCTTGCAGGTAGGCCCCGGCTTCTTCTCCTCTTTCCGTAAGGGGGGCGTCACTCTCAACAAGCTGGCTATCATAGTGGTTGTTCTGGGTGTTGCCGTTACCGTCGCGCTCCACTACATAACGGGCGTGTCGATGCCTACTATGGTGGGTGTCATGTCGGGTGCCGTAACCAACACGCCGGGCCTCGGTGCCGCACAACAGGCCTTCAGCGACATGCACGCCGGCGCGGATGCCCCCGAGATAGCCACCGGATATGCAGTGGCCTATCCGCTCGGTGTCATAGGTGCCATAGCCTCGTTGCTGGCCCTTCGTTACATCTTCAGGATAAACGCCCGCAAAGAGGAGGAGGCCGCAGGTGTAGACGGCGACGCAGCCGATCTGGTGAAACGTCCCGTGTCGATAGAGGTAAGCAATCAGGCCATAGACGGCAAGAATCTGGCCGCCATACACGATTTTATCCTCCGCGATTTCGTCGTGTCGCGAATATGCCATCCCGGTAGCGAGCCGGAGCTGGTGGACGCCTCTACCGTATTGCATTGCGGCGACCGCATATTAGTGGTGGCCGCCCCCAAGGACATAGAGGCGCTGGTGGCGTTGCTCGGCCACGAGGTGGAGGCCAACTGGCACATAATGTCAAAGAACATGATCTCGCGGCGCATACTGATAACCAAGCCGGAGCTCAACGGCAAACAGCTGTCGGAGCTTCGCATACGCAACACATGCGGTGTCACCATAACACGCGTCAACCGTGCCGGCATCGACCTCGTGGCGGCGGGCAACCTGCAGCTCCAGTTAGGCGACCGTGTCACCGTGGTGGGTCCGGAGCACTCGGTGGCGCAGGCCGAGAAGGTGTTCGGCAACTCGCTCAAGCGTCTGAACCACCCCAACCTCATACCCATATTCGTAGGTATAGCCTTGGGTGTGCTCTTGGGGAGCATATCGTTCTGGATACCGGGAGTGCCACAGCCGCTGAAGCTCGGTCTGGCCGGCGGACCGCTTATCGTGGCCATATTGATAGGCCGCTACGGACCGCAATATAAGCTGGTGACCTACACCACCATGAGTGCCAACCTGATGTTGCGCGAGGTGGGCATAGCGCTGTTCCTCGCCGGCGTGGGACTCGGTGCGGGCGAAGATTTCGTGCCTACGCTGATGGCGGGAGGTTACGTGTGGATAGCGTACGGCGCCGTCATAACCATACTGCCGCTCATAGTGTCTGGCATCATAGGCAGGTCGTGCTACAAGCTCAACTACTTCACTCTGATAGGCGTGCTCTCGGGCGCCACCACCAACCCTCCGGCGTTGGCCTACTCTTCGGAACAGACCTCTTCGGACGCTCCGTCGGTGGGTTATGCCACGGTATATCCCCTGTCGATGTTCCTCAGGGTGTTGGCGGCACAGCTTCTGATACTTATATTCGGCTAAGAACAACCTCTTTTGGTTATTCGCCATAATATAGTAATTTTGCATAGTTGAAAATGAGCGGGCGACCGCAACAAACATAAACCTTATGGGAAGAGCATTCGAATATCGCAAGGCGAGAAAACTCAAACGTTGGGGTAATATGGCCCGCACCTTCACCAAGCTGGGCAAAGAGATAGAGATAGCGGTAAAGGCGGGCGGTCCCGACCCGAGCGGCAATACCCGTCTGCGCGTGTTGATACAGAACGCCAAGGCGGCCAACATGCCCAAGGAGAACGTGGAACGCGCCATCAAACGCGCTGTCAGCAAAGATACCGCCGATTACAAGGAGATGGTCTACGAGGGCTACGGTCCCCACGGCATAGCGGTGCTCGTGGAGACGGCTACCGACAACACCACCCGTACGGTGGCCAACGTGCGCAGCTGCTTCAACAAGATGGGCGGCACGCTCGGCACGTCCGGCTCGGTGTCGTTCATGTTCGACCACAAATGCGTCTTCAAGATAGTCGCTAACGACGGTATCGACGTCGAAGAGCTCGAACTGGAGCTTATCGACTGCGGTGTGGACGAATTGTTCGTCGACGAGGGCGAGATTGTGATATACGCCGGCTTCGAGTCGTACGGCGCTATTCAGAAATATCTGGAGGACCACTCGTTGGAGATAATCAGCGGTGAGTTCGAGCGCATACCTACCGACTACAAAGATCTCGACGAGGAGGGAAGAGCCTCTATAGAGAAGCTGGTGGAGCGTCTCGAAGAGGACGACGACGTCACCTCCGTGTACACCAACATGCGCCCCGCAGAGGAGGAGTAGGTGCACCGGATTGCGTAATTGCAATCTATGATTTGCATAATCAAGAAATTAGTTTTACATTTGCACCTCGAACTTCGTATAGCAAAAATAATAAAGAGATAAAACGATGAAAAGAACATTTCAGCCCTCCGTTCGCAAGAGAAGAAACAAACACGGTTTCCGTACCAGAATGGCGACTGCCAACGGTCGTCGCGTTCTTGCAGCTCGCCGTGCCAAAGGCCGCAAGAAGCTGACTGTTTCGGACGAAGTGCGTCACCGCTAAGAGCGGTCTCCCGCAAAGAGAAAAACAGGATCGTATCGGTTGCGATCCTGTTTTTTTTGTATGGGGCCGCGTGTGTGGAGAGAATGAATACACCGCCTGTTTTTACGCTTTGGGGATGTTTGTGCACATTTCTGTTATCGCTATTCCGGCAATATGCAGTTCGCAGACAGAGCTGTTTTTCGGCACATAGAGCGGATTTCGATTCCCATACGCACATATAATCTCTTATTGTACGGCATTACTCCTCATCCCCGAAACCCGATAGCGATAAAGCGCTTTGCCCCTTAATGCGGTTTCGCTATTTTTGCAGTGTCATGCGCGGGGCGTGTGATTACAGATAGTGTTTTCGCACCGGCCTTGAATTTTCGGCTAAGAGGAGACCGAACAACGCTTATTTTTAGGCTATGGTAAAGGCTAAGTCTATATCATATCTATTCAAGTGTGGGGTTATCGTATCGTTTATTCTTCATGTGGTAGCTACGACCACCCGACAAGTAAACGAAATCGGCTCCACGCTTTTTCTTTTTACAAGCCCTCCGTCCGGAGCCGGGAGATAAAAACAGATTGCGATGAAGAGAGTGCCGATATTGCTCCTTGCGTTGGCGTTTATGGCAGGGAACGGGCGAGTAGGGCTTACAGAAAAACCTGTCACGGCATAAACGGTCATTGCGAACGACTGCTTCTTAGGCAATGTAAATTAATCATTCCGACGTATCAATATTGGTTTTTAGTGAATAAAAACGGACATTTGTAATCACAATACCCCGAGTGTGTTAAAAACATTTTTTATCTTTGTGGAGCCGGGGTACCGGCCTACATATTCAAGATGAAAGTGTTTTGCTTTTGTCCCGCAAGGAGATCTGGTAAATTTTCTGAAACACGGGATAACACGACACTCTTCGCCTCGTATAGTCTGTATATAACAAATATACATGCTTACAGGTGTGGGGTATTGTTTTATTTGTGTTTCGGGCATACCAGAGCCTCCTTGCGAATAAAACCAACGACTCCACACTTTCTTTTTACACCTGTATGTCCCGAGGAGTCGGGGACGATGTGGTCCTATGGAGGTTGTTCTGCGGGTCGGTCCTGTCATTGCGGCTGTGCTTGCCGGTGCGGCTACGTGGTTGTCGTCAGGCCGTTCGGGTTACTTCGCCCGGTACTCCCCTACCGATGGCGAGGAGTACGGGAGGAGTCGTCTGAGGCGGACCTTTGCTGTAATGATAGCCGTGTCGATATGCGGCACCGCGCTAGCCGTAGCGTGGGACTCCGGGTGCTTCCCGTCGGTATTGTCGGCTCTCGTGTCGGTCGGCGCCCTCGTCACGCTATGGCGTCGGCACGCAATAAGGAGGCATCTGGCCAATACCGTCGCCGCCGCCTTGGCACGCAACGTAAGGGAGACGGAGCGGCTACTCGTCGACGGGCGGTTGCGATTCGGATTCGTCCGCTACGAGAGCTGTTACCGCACCGTGTTACGCTCATTTCTCGATGCCGGCCCACTCTCGCGAAAAGAGACCGCCATACTCGATATGATGGCGTTGATGGACCGCACCTCGGCTCGCTCAGCGGCAGACGAGGCGGCGCTCGAACGGCTGTCTGCCGGGATGCCTTATGCCGAGGAGCACGATACGGTCGACTCGCTGCTACGTGTCACCGGGGCCTACCTGTCGCCCGGGATATGCTCGGAGCTGGCCGCCCTTAAAGCCTCGTATTTCGAGACGGACGAGCTGTGGCCCATAGCCTTGTCGGATGCCGTCACCGAGGGCCGACCGTGCTATTACAGACACAGGGTCGCCGTCGTGCCCGTGGCCTTATGCGACGGCAGACGTACGGCGGATGCCGACAGTGCCGAGGTGGCCGACCTGTATATATTCAACGACGCTATGGAGACGGTGGCCAAGAGCCGCAGAAGATTCATCCTGTCGGAGATGATAGCCGTGAAACAGACCGGAGCCTCATGCCTGTCGATAATATTCAGAAAATCAAACGAACCGTTGGTGATAGTCAGCGAGGAGGCGGCGGTGATACGTGTTGTGGTGGAGAGGTTGCGTCACAGAAAGTGACCGCACTCGATACGTGAGTCCGACGGCCTTTTTAACGTATAGCGGCCATAATGCCGGCAAGGACGAATATTTCGGTGAAAGTGTTCTGTAACAGGAACGGAGTCTTGACGAGAATCGCAACTATCCTGAAATCATACGCTTCAAGCGAGCAACGTTCATAGCGTGTCGCTTGCGGCTCTCTGTGCGGGAGAGCGTCCGCCATCTGCGGCTGATGCCTCAGGGGTCAGAGACTCTTAGTCCTGCAGGACAACCTCCACGGCCCGGCATTGGGCAAGGTATCACAAGAGAGGTTAACCGCAGTGACCGTAGTGCAGTTGAGCGATATCATCAATCTGCTGGCGGAGGCTATGCCGTGGGTGGTGTCGACTATGGAGCCTAACAACGCCCGTACCATGCGCGGGTAGCCGAGCGCCAACCCGGTCATACGGTCCACTCTGGCAGGAGACATCAGCCTTACCTCGGATTTTACATGTTCGTACACCGCATCCGCCGGCACATCCATGCCCGCCCTGTTTATTACGCGCAAGGCGTCGAGCATCTGCAGAAACTCGTATGTGTTGTCGTTAATGGGCAACGACTGTACTACGAAACGAAACGTCATGCCGCCGCGTGAGACGGCTCCGCGCTTCTTAGACACGGCCACCGTCACATTTTTGCCGTAACCGTCGACAATGCCAGCCGATGCCAGATAAGAACGTCCCGTAAGATACCCTATACGTCCGCCCTTATCGTCGAAAAGGCAGTCGCGTATCATATTCTCCGGATGCAACGGGTTGCCGGAGCCTTTGGCGTACACCCCTTTGGAGAGCTTCGCCACAAGACCCTGTTCCGCCATTACCGACAGCACACGCGATACCTGAGAGGAGTTGAACTCGTGCGCAACATTGAAATCGTCCACACGAAACACCTCGCCGTCATCCATTCCGCGCAGGAATATCAACAACCGGGAGTTTATCTCTTCTTTCAGGTTCATCTATCTTTCGCCTCTATACTATCAGGAAATTCATATTCTAACCTCATGGCAGCTATCGCTCAAAGGGCCGTGACAATACGGTCAAAGCGACAGGCCGCACCCTGGCCCCTGTACACGACAGCGTTACAGCAACGAGAACGCCGCCGTCATGCCCGCCACCACTATGGCGACCATACTCATGAGCTTGATGAGGATATTGAGCGAGGGGCCCGAGGTATCCTTGAACGGGTCGCCCACGGTATCGCCTACGATGGCGGCCTTGTGGGCCTCGCTGCCCTTGCCGCCGAAAGCGCCCTCCTCTATATACTTCTTGGCATTGTCCCACGCGCCTCCGGAGTTGGCCATGAACACCGCCAGCACGAAACCGGCCGACAGACCGCCCACCAACAGGCCCATGACACCGGCCACACCGAACACCACGCCGGTAACCACCGGTATAAGTATAGCTATGGCGGAGGGGAATATCATCTCGTGTTGCGCCCCTTTGGTCGATATCTCTACGCAACGGGCGTAATCGGGGGTAGCCTCACCTGTGAGTATGCCCTTTATGTCCCTGAACTGACGGCGCACCTCGTCGACCATCTTACCGGCGGCGCGTCCCACGGCGTTCATCGTAAGACCGCAGAAGACGAAGGCCATCATGGCACCTATGAACATGCCCACCAGCACCTTGTAGTTCATGAGCGTGACATCGAACCACGACATGAAATCGGCTATGGTGGCGTCGTGCACAACCTGTTTGGTGAGACCGCCCTCGGGAACGACGGCCAAGGTGGTTATCTCCTTGCCGGCGTCGAGAAGGCGTATGATACCTATCTTGATCTCCTCTATGTACGAGGCGAGCAGAGCCAGTGCCGTAAGCGCGGCCGACCCTATGGCGAACCCTTTGCCTGTGGCGGCCGTGGTGTTGCCCAGTGCGTCGAGGGCATCCGTACGTTCGCGCACGACAGGGTCGAGACCGGCCATCTGCGCGTTGCCGCCCGCATTATCGGCGATAGGGCCGTAAGCGTCGGTAGCCAATGTTATGCCGAGCGTGGAGAGCATACCCACCGCCGCTATGCCTATGCCGTATAGCCCCATGCCTATATTGGACGGGTTGAAGCCCGAGGCGAACAGGAACGAGAGCGTTATGCCGGCCACCACGGCTATCACCGGAACGGCCGTAGAGAGCATACCGGTGCCGATGCCTTTGATAATGACTGTGGCGGGACCTGTCTCGGCGCTCTCCGAGATATTCTGCGTAGGTTTGTACGAATGCGAGGTGTAACGCTCCGTAGACTGACCTATGACGATGCCCACCACGAGCCCAACTATTACCGAGAACGACACGCCGAGCCAGTTGGCCATTCCGAGCGCGTACATGACACCGAACGTGGCCGCCGCTATGAGCACGGAGCTGACATTGACGCCTAACCCCAGCGAACCTAGCAACATACGCATGGTGGCCCCCTCCTTGGTGCGCACAAGGAATATGCCTATCACCGAGAGGACTATGCCTACCGAGGCTATTATCATGGGTGCGAGCACGGCCTTCATCTGCATGTCGGGATTGAGCACGAATGCGGATGCGCCCAATGCGGCGGTAGCCAGTATGGAGCCGCAATAGCTCTCGTAGAGGTCGGCACCCATACCTGCCACGTCACCTACGTTGTCGCCAACGTTGTCGGCTATGGTAGCGGGATTGCGCGGGTCGTCCTCGGGGATGCCCGCCTCCACCTTACCAACAAGGTCGGCGCCTACGTCGGCGGCTTTGGTGTATATGCCGCCGCCCACACGCGCGAAGAGCGCCTGAGTGGAGGCACCCATGCCGAACGTCAGCATGGTGGTGGTGATGGTGACCATCTTCTCGGCCTCGCTTATGCCGTCGACGAACCGGTTGAGGACCACGAACCATATAGATATGTCGAGGAGCCCGAGCCCTACTACCACCAACCCCATGACGGCACCGCTACGGAAAGCCACGCGAAGACCGGCGTTGAGCGACTCCGAGGCCGCATACGCCGTACGTGCCGAGGCATAAGTGGCCGTGCGCATGCCTATGTAGCCGGCCAGCCCCGAGAAGAAGCCGCCGGTCAGGAATGCCGCAGGCACCCAGCTGTTCTGCAGATTGAAAAAGGCGAGAAGAGCGAAAAGGAGGCACAGGGCCAGAAAGAACCACACCACCACCTTATATTGCTGACGCAGATAACTCATCGCGCCCACACGCACATGACCGGCTATCTCGGCCATACGCTCGGTGCCCTCGCTCACCTTCATCATGCCTTTGAAGAAATAACGCGCGAAACACAACGCGACCAAAGAGGCCGCGGGCACCATCCAGAACAAAACAGGAATGTTCATAGCCACAAAGTATTACTAAATTACAACATCGTTTTTCGGGGGACGGCTCGCATTAACCAGCCGTGCCACCCGTCCGTTTCCGACTAAGATCGGTCACCGTCGAACTTTTCGATGCTTTTCAATATCAATATATTGCGTCCGATAGAATCGAAATAACGCAACGGACAGAATATGCTTTTGAAGCTCTCCGACAGAACTATCGCCGCCAGCCCGCCGACAAACGCACCGAGCGCATACGTAGGGGCTATCAAATAGACGGCCAAAACCATTATGGGCACAACCTTTATTATCGTAGTGTTGATGGCATAGACCCGCTTGAAACGACGGTATCGTCTCTCCAACAACGCGATATGGGCTTTCACCGCCTCCTTGTCCTTGAGATGTCCGGCGAGGTGGTTCTCCTCCTCTTTGGAGTAGAACTTGTATTGACCTAACAGGAACTCTATCATAGTCTTACCGTCAGAAACGCCATCCCAAGGCCACCTGCCATGTGCCGTTCTTGCCGTCCACGCCATCAATCAGACGGTTGAGCGTCCATTGGTCTACCACTCCGCTCGTGTCGGTATAGGTATAATCGTCCTTAACCATGTCGAGGAAGCCGAAATTGTAGTTTACACCGACATTGAGGCCGAACTTGAACTGATATCCCAGCCCGGCGATACCGCCCATGTCCCATTTGCGGAACATATCCTTTACGCGCACCTTGGTGCCGCCCACCTTGACCTTGCCGTTGATACGCGCCGAGAACTGAGGCCCCAGATAGGTGTGGAACCCGGCTACGATGGGGATTTTGGCCACGATGGGGAAGTTGAAGTAACCCACACGCAATTTGGCGTTATCGACCTTGGCACCCTGTTGCGAATAGAGCGCACCCACCTCTATGCCGAACGAACGGGAGATGTTGTAACCGGCAAAAAGACCTCCGGTCAACCCCAGCTTGGAGTCTGCCCGCGAACGCGTTATCTTGGATGCGTTGAAACCTATGCGCGGACCCCAGCCGAAACCGACCTGAGCCTCGGCCGAAGCCGCCGCCGTTATAACAAATGCCATTATCAGCAATATCTTTTTCATAATCACGCTATTTGTCGTTATTTGGATCTGCATGGAGATAATCGAGCCGAAAGCAACCGCAAACCTGTACGGGCATTGCTTGCCGCAAGTTTATCCTAATGTAAAGATAGGAAATTTTGTTGTCGCATCAAATTTTTATTTCCGAGGCGCATTTTCATACATCAGGCCGCATATTGCTTTGACTGTCTACCGAATATGCGTGTTTGCAGAATAATAAGTCCGATATTGCAACGACATCAAAGTTTCGGTCGGCTTGGCGGATAGCGGACCGCACCTTACGGCAGGCAGAAATTCCGCCACACTAAGCCCCGCAGGAGAGAGCCGCCAAGCCATTCCGACGGGTTTATTCGCGCGCTTTTCCGCACATCGCATCGCCGTGGAAACGATGAGACCGAACTGCAATAACAAAGAAGACACGACACCTATAATAAAAACCAGACACAACCGACCCGATATTTCCGGATGCCTCACAAAATATGTCGAGAAAAACGAATAGTATACCTATATTTGTAACAGGCAAAACCAGAAACATGGCACGACAGACAGCCATAAAGATATTCGAGGAGCGACGGGTGCGCACCGTTTGGGACGACGAAAAGGAGGTGTGGTACTTCTCCGTGGTAGACGTGGTATCGGTGCTGACAGACAGCATCGACTCACGCAAATACTGGAACAAGCTCAAACAGAGGCTCAAAGAGGAGGGAAATGAAACGGTGACAAATTGTCACCAGTTGAAAATGCCCGCCGCCGACGGCAAGATGCGCCTCACGGACGTGGCCTATACCGCAAAAAACGAGAGGCCCGGTAAAAGACCTCTCGTTTTTCGTGCGGATGAAGGGACTCGAACCCCCACGGCTTGCGCCACCAGATCCTAAGTCTGGCGTGGCTACCAATTACACCACATCCGCAACGGTCATGCGTAAACTCATCCTGACAATCGAAAAGATTCGTCAGACAGCTACGTTTATCCATTGCAAAGATAGACTATTTTTCGTTCCCGTGCAAATCGGGGAGTTAATCCCGTCGGCAACCTACCTGTCGGCCCGCCGTAACCGCCGTCTTGTCGCCGCCGCCTTGAAAAGTCGCGCCATAACGTAGAGTGCCACGAGCACTATTACCGACGATGCCCCCGGCGGAAGCTGGGTGCGGTAGCTGACGAAAAGACCCGTTACGAGACCCGTTACGGCCACCGCCACGGCACCTGCGGTTATGTGACCGAAGCGTCGTGCCACCGAGGCCGACACGAGCGGCGGAATGGTGAAGAGCGACACTAAAAGCATCACCCCCACAAGGCGTATGGTGATGACCACGGAGGCGGCCACCACGGCCAACATCACGGCATCGACCACCGCCACCCTTATCTTCTGAGTCTTGGCGAATCCGGCGTCGAATGCCACGAAGATTATATTTCGGCCCCACAACCCGAACAGAAGCACCAAAACCGCGGCCAACGCGGCGCTCCACCACAACAGGGGTGTGGTGATGGTGAGTATCGACCCGAACAGGAAGCTCATGAGGTTGGGGGTGTATCCGGGGGTCAGGAATATGAATACTATGCCGACAGCCATACCCAAGGCCCACAGCACCCCTATGGCGGAGTCTTCGCGTACCTTTCCGGCGGCAATGAAACGCTCCAGCCCCAACGCCGACGCCACGGAGAATAGCAACGCCCCCAAAAGCGGGTCGAAACCGAAATAGCAGGCCATACCTATGCCGCCGAAAGAGGCGTGGGTGATGCCTCCGCTGAGGAACACCAACCGCCGGGCCACTATGTAGCTGCCCGTTATGCCGCACACTATGCCGCATAACAGAGATGCCGTCAGCGCGTTCTGCAGAAAGGCGAAACGCGATATGTCGGATATGAAATCAATCACTTCAAGCCGGGTTGGATAAGTATAAATGGCCGCCCCGGAAGAGCGCATATCTCTCCGGGGCGGCCGCAATGCCGCATTATGCCGACATGTCGTCGGAAAGCGTAAACCCGTCGTCGGAGAACAGATCGTGCAACAGATCGTCTATCATGGCGAGTTGATGATCGCCCTGACATACCGCCCTGAGCATCAGTTCGTCGTCGCCGGCATACACCGTTACGGGTTCGTCATGTTTTTTACCGGAGGAGAGTTCGACCATAGGCAAATGATTTTATTCCGGCCGGTTTCGACCGGGTGTTTGCAGATAGAACGCTTATTGCGGATGTTTTATTGTATCTTCCTCAACTCTTTGGCCAATTCCCATATCCGTTTGCGGTAGCTTCCGCCTATGGTCTTGTCTATGCGCGAGGGATATACGCCGTTTGTGAGCAACACCGCGTAGAGGTCTAACGACGGATCGCACCAGAAATAGGTGCCTGTGAAGCCCGTGTGGCCGTATGACGAGGCGCTGTAAGGCTCCGTCTTAAGCCTGTCGAAGCCGAGACCGCGGTTGACACGGCTCGACGGCGACATCTGTTCGGAGGTGAACAGGCGCAACACCTCGGGCTTTATTATCTGCATGCCGTTCCATCTGCCGCCGGCAAGAAACATCTGGCACAGCGAGGCTACGTCGAGTCCGTCGGCGAAAAGGCCTGCATTGCCGCACACCCCGCCGAGCGATGCGCTCATCTCGTCGTGTACGTATCCGCGCACCGTGTCGTGGCGCATGAGCAGGTCGTATTCGGTGGGGGCTATTCTGCTTATGTCGCTCCACTCCAACGGCTTGTAGCCTATGTTGTTCAGCCCCATGCGCCGGTATATGGAGCCTGCGAATCGGTCGAGACTCTCACCGCTGAGCTCCTCTACGGCCTGTTGCAACAGGTAGAAGTTGAGACAGCTGTAACGGTAACGGCCGCGTCGTTCGGGTTGATAGGAGGCCACCACCGCCGAGTCTATGGCCGAGAGCAGAGTGGGACGCACCCATAACCCGGGCGATACGCCGAAGATGGTTGTGCTGTCGGGCGTGAGGCTGACGTAACGATCGTCGTAGACGAACGTGTCGACCACGTATGTGGAGGCGTCAACCGCCACCGTGTGCAACGAGTCGCGTTTGGTACTCAGTAGCCTGACCGAGTCGGCCACAGGCCTGCACGTCAGCTCGCACACGTATATCACCGGCTTCATTCCCGAGGTGTGACGCAGAAGGTCGCGCACCGTTATGTCGGCCACTGGGGTATCGCCGTAGCGCGGGACAACGGCACCCAGCCTGTCGGAGAGCTTTATGCGCCCCTCGCCGTAGAGGGTCATAACGGCCAGAGTGGTGGACATCACTTTGGTGACGGAGGCCAGGTCGTAGAGGTCCGTCTCGGTGACCCTGTGCCCGCCGCTGTAATCGAACGAGCCTACGGCCGTGGAGTATATGACACCGTTTTTACCGCCTATCACCAACTGCCCGCCGGGGAAATATCGCCCGGCCACGCCTTGCATGAGGTAGTTCTCTATCTTGCGTTCGGTGGCTTTGCGCAGTGCCGCCGGATCGGCAGGGTCGGCGGCCCGAACGGAGCATACCGCAAGAAGAGACAGAATAAGAATGGATACGTAGGACTTCATGTCAAACAAAAACGTTTGGAGTGCAAAGATACCCAATTATACGTGACTTTGCATACGGAGAGGACATTTTTAATATATGTAAAAATTGAATTTGCATACCATAATTTGCATACTCGGGATAAAATACCTATCTTTAGAAATCGTTTCGGGGGCCGTAGCTGCTAAGACGAGAGCGGCGCCGGACATATTACGGCATGTGCTCCGGACGATCTCCAAACAATGATTGCGACATGAGTTTCAGAATAGACGAATCCGCACGCGTGGCGGTGATAGGTTACGGCAGCTGGGCCACTGCGCTCGTTAAGATGTTGCTCGAGAACGAGCCTGTCGTGGGCTGGCACATACGCAACGCCGAGGTAGCCGACCACATACGCGAGCACGGCAACAACCCCAAATACCTAAGCGGCGTGCATTTCGACACCGGCAAATTACGGATATCGGGAGACATCGACGAGACGGTCTCATGGGCCGACATAGTGGTGCTGGCCACTCCGTCGGCGTTTCTCGGCAAGACACTGGAGCCGCTTACGGTATCGCTGGAGGACAAATTCGTGCTCTCGGCCATCAAGGGCATAATACCGGAGAGCTACGTCACCGTAGCCGAGTATGTCAACGAACATTACGGCCTCCCGTTCGACCGCATAGGCATCATAACAGGCCCCTGTCATGCCGAGGAGGTGGCGCTGGAGCGTCTCTCCTATCTCAATCTGGTCTGCAAGAGCGAGGACAACGCCCGCATGCTGGCCGCCAAGTTCTCGACACCTTATATAAACACCAACACGGCCACCGACATATACGGCACCGAGTATGCCGCCGTACTCAAGAACATATACGCCATAGCCGTGGGGATATGCCACGGACTGGGTTACGGCGACAACTTCCAGAGCGTGCTCATAGCCAACGCGGCCCGGGAGATGAACCACTTCCTCGAGAGCACCTATCCGTCGGAACGCGACACCGACACCTCCGCCTATCTGGGCGACCTGCTGGTGACATCCTATTCGCAGTTCAGCCGCAACCGCAGCTTCGGCATGATGATAGGCAAGGGCTACTCGGTACGCAGCGCGCAGATAGAGATGAACATGGTTGCGGAGGGCTATTACGCCTCCTATTGCATAGACCAGATCAACCGTTAGCGCAAGGTGGTGATGCCGATAGCCGACACCGTTTACAGAATACTATACATGAAGAAGCCCGCCGCCGCCGAGATAAGGACCCTTACGGGCAAGTTGAGGTAAGGCCCGGTATTTGCTGTCGTCGATTCGGAAAACAAATAATAGCATAATGATGACAAAGGTAAGAATATCGTTGGACAGAATAACGCAATTCGTGTCCAAGAAAGACATAGCGACCCTTGTGCCCCTTATGGAGAGATGCAACCGCACCGTTCATAAAGGCGACGGCAGAGGCAGCGATTTTCTCGGCTGGGTCAACCTCCCCTCGTCCATAGGCAAGAAACAGATTGCCGACATAACGGAGTGCGCCGACGCGTTGCGTGCCATCTCGGAGGTGGTGATAGTGATAGGCATAGGCGGCTCCTATCTCGGCGCCAAGGCCGTAATGGAGGCTCTAACCCCCTCATTCGCGGCGTTCGACAGCCGCAAGGGGCAGCCGTTGGTGCTCTTCGCAGGCCATAACATCAGCGAGGATTACATGGCCGAGCTGCTCGCCTTCATAAAGGAACGCTCCTTCTCGCTGATAGTCATATCCAAGTCGGGGACCACTACCGAGCCGGCCATAGCGTTCCGTCTGCTCAGGGAGGAGCTCGAGAAGAGATACGGGCGTCGCGAGGCGGCATCGCGCATAGTGGCGGTGACCGACAGCTCGCGCGGGGCGTTGCGCACGTTATGCGACAAGGAGGGCTACAAAAGCTACGTCATACCCGACAACGTAGGGGGGCGTTTCTCCGTACTCACCCCGGTAGGGCTTCTGCCCCTCGCCGTGGCAGGCATCGACATAGCCCGTCTGGTCAAAGGGGCCGCGGCAATGGAGAAAGCGACCGCCGAGGAGGTATCTTTCGAGGAGAATCCGGCAATGCAATATGCGGCGGCACGTTACGCCCTCTACACCAAGCTGGGCAAGAAGGTGGAGCTGTTGGTATCGTTCGAGCCCAAGCTGCAATACTTTGCCGAGTGGTGGAAGCAGCTATACGGCGAGAGCGAGGGCAAGGAGGGCAAGGGCATCATGCCCCACAGCGCGGTATTCACCACCGACCTGCACTCAATGGGCCAGTACATACAACAGGGCGAGCGTATCATGTTCGAGACGGTGATAAGCGTAGGCAAGCCGTCGGGACGCGTCGTCATAAAGAGCGACAAGGCCAACCTCGACGGTCTCAACTTCCTGGCAGGCAAACGGCTATGCGAGGTCAACCGCATGGCTGAGCTGGGCACCATGCTCGCACACGTAGACGGCGGCGTACCCAACATCGCCATAGAGATAGACACCATAAACGCCGAGACCGTAGGTATGTTGCTATACATGTTCGAGAAAGCCGTAGCCATCAGCGGGTATGCCATCGACATAAACCCGTTCGACCAGCCGGGCGTGGAAGAATACAAACGAAACATGTTCGCCCTCCTCAACAAACCCGGCTACGAAGAAGAAGGCGAAAAACTCAAAAAAAGAATCTCCGCAGGGGGGGCATAGCCCCCTTTTTGAATCAACTTTATATGCCGGTGAATCCATTGCATGTTAGTGAAAACGGCATGTCCGGTGTGTCGATTGAACAGTGGAGGGTGACTGCGTAAGGGCATGAGACAAATGCCTTTTGAATAATAACGGCATATTCGACATCAAATCGATTGTGTGAGACATAGAGGCTGACAAGAATAGAAAATATTCTACATTTGCATCGGAAATACTTTACGATGAAAAAGATTCTCTTCCCGTTAATATCGTTGCTTGTCGGTTGCGGCTCACCGACGACGGAACATCGCGGCGCACAAACCACCGAGATAACTCACGCGAGAGGTTTCACATTAGAGACATTCGACGGCTACACCGTAGCGCGCGTACGCGACCCGTGGGACACCACGCGCACCCTCCACACCTACGTACTGGTGCCCAAGAAAGCGCCGTTACCGGAGTCGTT
Organism: uncultured Rikenellaceae bacterium; assembly: GCA_947176715.1. Lineage (GTDB taxonomy): Bacteria > Bacteroidota > Bacteroidia > Bacteroidales > Rikenellaceae > CASDZP01. The sequence goes on from CAMWRR010000002.1 coordinate 23,338, forward strand.
GCCCGACGGCGACCTGATACGCACCCCTGTCGAAAAGGCGGCCGTGGCGAGCGGCGTACACTGCACTCTGCTCGAGGCCGTCGGTTGCGGCGATGCGGTGCGTGCGGTCTGCCAGCCCGAGTATATCTCGCACCGGTTCGTAAAGGAGGGCATCGAAGCCGGCACCGTCGCCGACATAGGGGCACCCTCGCAGATAGACGTAGAGCGGCTCATCGGCTCCGGTGCCGAGCTAATAGTGATGTCGCCTTTCGAGGGTGTAAGCTACGGCGCGGTAGAGAAGAGCGGCATACCTATAGTGGAGTGCGCCTCGTATATGGAGACCGAGCCGTTGGGACAGACCGAATGGCTCAAGTTCCACGCCGCATTCTACGGACGTCTGCCCGAAGCCGACTCCCTGTTCCGGTGCATAGAGGCGCGCTATAACGCCGTACGCGACACGGCCTCCGCGGCGTCTTCGCATCCCGTGTTGCTCGCCGAGAGACGCGTAGGGCAGGTATGGTATGTCCCCGGCGGAGGCAGCTATGCGGCCAACCTTTACCGCGACGCCGGCACCGTATGGCCGTGGAGCGACAACGACTCCGCCGGCTCCCTCTCCCTCGGATTCGAGCAGGTGGTAGACCGGGCCGCCGATGCCGACGTATGGCTGATAAGATACCACGACCCGTCGTCGACCCTCACCTACGATGACCTCAGAGACGAATATCCCCTGTACGAGTTGTTCAAACCTTTCGGCAAGAGGAAGATATTCACATGCAACACGGCCGTCACCCCATACTACGAGACAGCCATCGTCAACCCCGACAAGGTGTTGTCCGACATAGTCAGGATAGCCCACCCCGAGCTGTTGACCGACACCCGGCTATACTATTACTCCCCCATGCCTGAAGACAACGCCTCGAGACACTGACATCCTAAACCGCATGAGACACTATCGCCTCTTCATCCCGCTTCTGTACATCGCTCTGGCATGCGTCATAATAGCCCTCGCTACAATATGTATGACCACGGGCGCCATAGACATACCCCCCTCGCAGGTGTGGGCCGCGCTCACCGGTGGCCATGTCGACAACCGCGTGTGGAGCGTCATTGTGACCCAGTCGCGTCTGCCCCAGACCGTAACGGCGCTCATGGCCGGAGCCGCGCTGGCGTGCGGAGGATTGCTCTTGCAGACACTCTTTGCCAATCCGCTCGCCGACCCCTCCATATTGGGTGTCAGCTCCGGTGCCGGATTGGGTGTGGCGGCGGTGATGCTCGCATCGGGCGGGGCCGTAGGGTCGCTCGCGGGGACTCTCTCTACGGTGGCGGGGGCAATGGTCGGGGCGATGGCCGTGCTGGCGTTGATAATAGCCCTGTCGACGGTGGTGCGTAGCAACGTAATGCTGTTGGTGGTGGGGCTGATGATAGGATATATGGCCTCCTCGGCGGTGTCGCTATTCAGCTTCATGGGGGCCGCCGAGAGCGTCAAGTCGTTTTCGGTGTGGGGCATGGGCGACTTCGGCGGCGTATCGCTCGCCCGTCTGCCCTACTTCGTGGCCATAACCGCGGCGGGCCTGCTATGGGCGCTACTCATGATGAAACCCATGAACGCCATGCTCTTGGGCGAGAGCTATTGCCGCAATCTCGGGGTGAATCTGAAGAAGCTGAGAGTGTCGGTGTTGTTATCCACAGGGTTGCTCACGGCTGTGGTGACGGCATTCTGCGGCCCCGTCTCGTTCATTGGGCTGGCCGTGCCTCACATGGCCCGTCTGCTTACGGGCACCTCCGACCACAGGGTGCTGATGCCGGTGGTGATGTTGCTCGGGGCGGCGGTGGCGCTTGCATGCAATCTGCTCACCACGGTGTTCGGAGAGGGTAATCTTTTGCCCCTCAATGTGGTGACACCGTTGCTTGGGGCCCCCGTCATAATATACGTCATAGTCAACAAACGCAAGATAGCCTATTTCAACTGATGGACAAGAGCGAGAAAATACGCCCCTGTGCGGTGGAGTGCCGCGACCTGTCGATAGGTCACCGCGACGGCAGACCGTTGTTCCGCCACCTCGACTTAGTGTTGCCTAAAGGCGAGGTGACCTCGCTTCTCGGGGTCAACGGCTCAGGTAAATCGACGCTCATAAAGACCATCTGCGGCTTCATACCGCCCGTCGGAGGCGAGATATCGATAGCGGGGCGACGCTCCTGCGAATATTCGCGCGAGGAGATGGCCCGCACCGTGGGCGTGGTGCTCACCGAGCGGGGGGCCGAGGGGGGGCTTACCGTCTACGAGACCGTATCTTTGGGCCGTTACCCCTACACCGACTTCCTCGGACGCATGAAAGCCGAGGACATAGCCGCCGTAGAGCAGGCTCTGGAGGAGGTGGGCATAGCCAACAAACGCGACTGTCACCTCTCGCGCATGAGCGACGGCGAACGGCAGAAGGTAATGATAGCCAAAGCCATAGCTCAGAACTGCCCCATCGTGGTGCTCGACGAACCGACCGCCTTTCTCGACGTCGCGGCCCGCATAAGGACCATGGAGCTGTTACGCAAGATATCGCGCGAGGGCGACCGTGCCATACTCATCTCCACGCACGACCTCGACCTGGCCCTGCGCATGAGCGACAATCTGTGGATAATGTCGCCGGATACGGGCGTGATACAAGGCCCCGTCGCCGAGGTGGTGGAGCGCGGCGGACTTCGCTACATTCTCGGAGACGACATGGAGACGGGCAGGTATGCAAGCCTCTACGACACGCGACGCTAAAAGGTCGCTTCGGATGCCGTACGGGCGACAAGGTTAGGACAGAGAGCCATCGAGACCCGCACTGCCGCATCAAATCACGTTTCCGTCGGGCGGCGACGAACAATTTTATCAAAAAGATGTCAAACCGGAAAAATGATTTCCGAAAGTGAGCGAAAGCCCCTGTACGGCACAAAATTGTCGTGTCGGAGTATCAAATGACGCAAAAAGATTTACCTTTGCGTATCGATTGTGCCCGACAGGTCGGAATGTATTGTATCGGCCCGTCGTGTCGTATATGTTTGTGTCGGTGTGTTCTTACGGCAGAGGGCGTAACGCACCGACGGAAAAATTCACGATATGGAATACGATTTCAGAGAGATAGAGGCCAAATGGCAGAAACGTTGGAGAGAAGAGGGCACCTATAAGGTCACCGAGGAGAAGGGCAAGCCCAAGTTCTACGTCCTCGACATGTTTCCCTACCCCTCGGGAGCGGGTCTGCACGTGGGCCATCCGCTCGGTTACATAGCCTCGGACATCTACTCGCGCTACAAGCGTCAGAAAGGGTTCAACGTGTTGCATCCCATGGGCTACGATGCGTTCGGTCTGCCCGCCGAGCAGTACGCCATACAGACGGGCCAGCACCCCGAGAAGACCACCACCGACAACATAAACCGCTATCGCCAGCAGCTCGACAAGATAGGCTTCTCGTTCGACTGGAGCCGCGAGATACGCACCTGCGACAGAGGCTACTACAAATGGACCCAGTGGGCCTTCGAGAAGATGTTCGGCCACTACTACGACAACGCCGCGGGCAAGGCCGAGCCGATAGAGAAGCTCATAAAACGTTTCGAGGAGCGGGGCACCGAGGGGCTCGACGCCGCATGCACGCAACAGCTACGCTTCACCGCCGGAGAGTGGCGCGATATGGATGCCCACGCCAAGGAGAGGACGCTCGAGAACTATCGTCTGGCATTCCGCGCCGCCACTATGGTCAACTGGTGCGCCGAGCTGGGCACGGTGCTGGCCAACGACGAGGTCAAGGACGGCCTGTCGGTCAGGGGCGGCTATCCCGTGGAGCAACGCCTCATGCAACAGTGGCTCCTGAGGGTGACGGCATACGCCGAAAGGCTTTTGGAGGGACTCGACACACTCCAGTGGAGCGAATCGCTCAAAGAGATACAGCGTAACTGGATAGGCAAGTCGACCGGGGCGCAGATGTTCTTCCCCATAGAGGGCCACGACGACAAGAAATTAGAGATATTCACCACCCGCGCCGACACCGTATTCGGCGTCACATTCATGGTGATGGCTCCCGAGCACGCGTGGGCCCGCGAGATAGCCTCGCCCGAACAACTGCCCGCCGTCGAGGAGTACATATCGCAGAGCAAGAAACGCTCCGAACGCGAGCGCATGGCCGACACCAAGAGGGTGAGCGGCGTATTCACCGGGGCCTACTGCCTCAACCCGTTCAACGGCACGAGGATACCCATATACCTGAGCGACTACGTGCTTGCCGGCTACGGCACCGGGGCCATCATGGCGGTGCCCGCGCACGACAGCCGCGACTGGGCTTTCGCACGTCATTTCAATCTGCCTATAATACCGGTGGTTGCCGGCGGCGACCTCGACGTATCGTCATACGACGCCAAAGAGGGCAAGATGATAAACTCGGAGTTCCTCGACGGGCTCGATGTCAAGGAGGCCATCCCCGCCATGCTCGAGGAGGTGGAGAGGCGCGGCATAGGTGCCAAGAAGGTCAACTACCGTCTGCGCGACGCTATCTTCTCGCGCCAGAGATACTGGGGCGAGCCTTTCCCCGTCTATTACGTGGACGGCATACCCCACCTCGTACCCGAAGACAAACTGCCGCTGGAGCTTCCGCCCATCGACAACTTCGGACCCACAGCCGACGGAGAGCCGCCGCTGGCACGCGTCGAAGGGTGGCACACGGCCGAGGGGTACCCCTACGAGCTTAGCACCATGCCGGGCTTCGCAGGGTCGTCGGCATACTACCTCCGCTACATGGACCCGCACAACGACAAGGCGCTCGTGAGCCGTCAGGCGAACGAATACTGGCGTAACGTCGACCTCTACGTCGGCGGCATAGAGCACGCCACGGGCCACCTCATCTACTCCCGCTTCTGGAACAAGTTCCTCTACGACTTGGGCTACGTATGCGAGGCCGAGCCGTTCAAGAAGCTCGTCAATCAGGGGATGATACAGGGCCGCTCGTCGTTCGTGTACAGGATAAAGAACACCGACACCTTCGTATCGGCCTCTCTCAAAGAGGAATACGACACACAGGAGATACACGTGGATGTCAACATTGTACGTAACGACATACTCGACATAGAGGCTTTCCGGGCATGGCGCGACGAGTTCAAAAACTCGGAGTTCATATTGGAGGATGGCAAATACGTCTGCGGCTGGGCCGTGGAGAAGATGTCCAAGTCGATGTTCAACGTGGTCAACCCCGACAACATAATAGAGCGTTACGGCGCCGACACCCTCCGTGTCTACGAGATGTTCCTCGGCCCGCTCGAACAGTCGAAGCCGTGGGACACCAACGGCATAGACGGCGTGCACAAATTCCTGCGCAAATTCTGGAGGCTCTATTTCGCCGCCGACGGCACACTACTGGCCGACGACAGCGAAGCCTCGCCCGAGGCGCTCAAGACGCTTCACAAGACTATAAAAAAGGTGAGCGAAGACATCGAGAACTTCTCGTTCAACACCTCGGTGAGCGCCTTTATGATATGCGTCAACGAGCTGGGCGACGCCGCATGCCGTTCGCGCAAGGTGCTGGAGCCGCTCGTGGCTCTGATATGCCCGTTCGCCCCCCACATAGCGGAGGAGATATGGGAGGCGCTCGGCATGAAAGGCAGCGCGTGCGACGCTCCGTTCCCAGTGTTCGACCCTAAATATCTGGTGGAGGAGAGCTTCGAGTATCCGGTGTCGTTCAACGGCAAGATGCGTTTCAAGAAGAGGCTGTCGCTCTCTGCGAGCCAAGAGGAGGCGGAGAGAGAGCTGCTTGCCGACCCTGCGACGCAGAGATACCTCGACGGCAAGGAGCCGAAGAAGATAGTATTCGTAAAAGGCAAGATAATCAACATCGTACACTGACCGCACCGCCCCTCTGTTCAGGAACGGAGGGGCCGCCGGTCCGCAAAACCGTAATTATTAAACACACAGATATGGCTAAATTAAAAATCAAACTGACCCGCAAACAGATTCTGTCAGAGGTGAGAGCCTACATAATGATAACCGTAGGATTGCTGATCTACTCTTTCGCCTGGACCAACATCATCACTCCCGCCAAATTCATCGGCGGCGGACTGCCCGGTATAAGTACGCTTCTGGAGCTGGCCACGGGCGGGTTCCTCGACATGGGCACCTACTACTTCATCCTCAACACCATGCTGTTGATAGCCGGACTGATAATAATAGGTCCCACTTTCGGCATAAAGACGGTATACGCCGTATGCCTCATGTCGACGGCGCTGTCGGTACTGCCGAGCATCGTACCGGCAGACTTGGTCGGTCTTCAGGACGACAAACTGCTATCCGCGGTACTGGGCGGAGCGTTGTGCGGACTCGGCATCGCCATCTGTTTCATGAACGGCGGCAGTACGGGAGGCACGGATATATTGGCCATGATAGTCAACAAGTTCTACAACATGAGCCTCGGCAAGTTGCTCATGCTTTTCGACATCATAATCATCGGTTGCTCCTATTTCATCTATCATAACATATCGGCCATCATATACGGCTACATCGTGCTCGGCGTAATGGGCAACACCATAGACATGGTAATGGCGGGCAGCAGACAATCGTGCCAGCTTATGGTCATATCCAAGAAATACGACCAGATCGCCGACCGCATCGTCAATGTCGCACACCGCGGCGTAACCGTTCTCGACGGCTCAGGCTGGTACACCAAGAACCCGCAGAAGGTGCTTATGATATTCTGCCGCAGAAGCGAATCGACCACCATCTGCCGCATAGTCAAAGAGCAGGACTCGGACGCTTTCATATCCAATGCGGCCATATCGGGGGTATACGGTAACGGTTTCGAGAACCTCAAGCTGAAACAGCGCAACAACAAATCGGAAAATTGATGAATATTTCGAGACGCGACAAGATATCCGTTGCGATAATAATAGTCAGCTTAGCCACCATAGTATTCACACTGCTCTACCGTTACGGTGTCTTCGGCATAGAGGTCGATTTCAACAAGCCGGTAAAGGAGCTCGAGGTGTCGGAGCCGGAGTATCTCTACGGCATACGCATCGACTCGCTCAACGTCACTACCGAGACCGTGGCGAGCGGGCAGACATTCTCGGGAATACTCGACGGATACGGGGTGGGCGGACGCGTCATAGACGAGCTGATACGCAAATGCGGCGGAGTATTCGACCTGCGTCAGTTGCGCGAGGGGAACAAATACACCGCCTTCACGGCTATGGACAGTACCCAGAAGCTGCAATATCTTGTCTACGAAAGCTCTATCAGCGACTTCGTGACATTCTGTTTCAAGGATACGTTGGCCGTCAACGTGCAGAAAAAAGAGATAGAGACCCGTCGCCGCATGGCCTCCGCCACCATAGAGAGCTCTCTGTGGAACGCGGCCGTGGGGGCGGGAATGAACGGCACCGTAGCTATGAACCTTGCCGACGTCTACCAGTGGAGCATCGACTTTTACGCCATACAATCCGGAGACTCGTTCAAGGTGATATACGACGAGCTCTTCATCGACGGCAAGAGCGTGGGCGTGGGCACAATATGGGGCGCCGTGTTCAATCACGGAGGCAAAGACTACTACGCCATACGCCACCAATATACCGAAAACGGCGTGGAGCAACACGGCTACTGGGACGAGACGGGGCGTTCGTTAAGGAGCGCGTTCCTCAAAGCGCCGCTAAAATATACGCGTATCAGCTCCAAATTCTCCAACTCGAGGCTCCACCCCGTACTCCGCATACGCCGTCCGCACCACGGCGTCGACTATGCCGCCCCGCTGGGGACACCGGTACACGCCATCGCCAACGGCGTAGTCACGCACAAATATTACGAAAAGGGAGGCGGCAATGTCCTCAAGATAAAACACTCGCGCGGATATGTGTCGGGTTATCTGCACCTTAGCAAATACGCCAAAGGCATAAACGTAGGCACTCAGGTAAAACAGGGCGACCTCATAGCATACGTCGGAAGCACCGGCACATCCACCGGTCCTCACCTCGACTTCCGTATATGGAAGAACGGCACCGCGATAGACCCGCTCAAGATGACCGACGTCAAGGGCGAAGACATAAGCAGCGCCCAGCGCCCCGGCTTCGAGGAGACCAAACGGCGCATATTGGCGGAGCTGGAGGGCAAGGAGTACACTGCGCCCGCTGGCAAGGTCCCTGCCGCCAAAGGCATCATGCCCGACATATTCAGAGAGGTGAAAGGCAACTGACATGGACGAACGTATCGAACGTTTCCTGACCGGGCACCACGTGGCCACATTGGCTACCGTAGCACCAGACGGCTCCCCCTACTGTTGCAACATATTCTATGCCTACGACGCCGACAACTGCGCGCTCATATTCTCATCCGACACCAAGACCGCACATACGGGCCACTTCACCGCCGACGACAGAGTGGCGGCATCGGTGGTGCTGGAGTCGAAAGCGATAGGTACGCTCCGTGGCGCCCAGATGACCGGACGCATAGTACGCCCCGAGGCCGACGAGCTCGACAAAGCCCGCCGGCGTTATCTCAAAAGATTCCCCTACGCCGCCGTCATGCCGCTGGAGCTATGGATTATGAGAATAGACTTCGTGAAACATACCGACAACAGACTGGGATTCGGGGTTAAGCTGAAGTGGTCGCGGGAGGGGTGACAAAGTTTTCCGAAGGATGTTTTTATAACATGCGACAGATTTTACGTAGTTTATGCAGGTGACGGATTTCCCCACAAAAGTGTTTTTCTACAACCGAGGAGGGGAGCAATGTAACCGTTCTTACAACCGACTGACATAAAAATGAAAACGGAAGAGATAAACGCACTGTTTGAACAATTTGAATCTATCGTATGTCTTTACGACGGCGTAGAGTGCTGGAGTGCAAGAGAGCTTCATTCGGTATTGGGATATACGCAATGGCGTAACTTCATACCGGCAATAGAAAAAGCTAAAAATGCGTGCGAAAGCGCAGGGGAGCGAGTTACTGACCATTTTGCGGACGTCCGCAAAATGGTATCTCTCGGCTCTGGCTCGGAACGCGAAGTCGACGACTATATGTTGACACGTTACGCATGTTATCTGATTGCGCAGAACGGCGATCCCCGCAAGTCGCAGATAGCCTTTGCTCAGAACTACTTCGCCGTTCAGACCCGTCGCGCGGAGCTGGTACAGAAACGACTCGCCGACAACGAACGCGTACAGGCCCGCGCAAAACTGGCCGAGACAGAAAAACGCCTGTCGGGCATACTTTACGAACGAGGCATCGACAACAAAGGGTTCGCTATAATCCGCTCCAAAGGCGACAAGGCGTTGTTTCATCTCGACACGGCTCTGTTGAAGCGCAAGCTCGGCGCTCCCGAGGGTCGTCCCTTAGCCGATTTTCTACCGACCATAAGCATCAAGGCCAAAGATTTCGCCGCCGAAATGACCTCCGTCAACGCCGAACAAAAAGACCTGCACGGCCAAAACGCGATAGAGAAAGAGCACATAGACAACAATATAGCCGTACGCGACATGTTACTGAGCCGAGGAATCGTTCCCGAACAACTACCGGCAGGAGAGGATGTGAAAAAGGTGGAACGCCGGCTCAAATCCGAAGAGAAGACTCTCACAAAAGGGAATAAGATAAAGTAATAACACACCTGTCTGCAAAAACAAAAAAGCGCAAAATATATTTTGCGCTTTTTTTACAAACGTGCTCAGGACAAGAATCGAACTTGCATGTCGAAATCGACACTACCTCCTGAGAGTAGCGTGTCTACCAATTCCACCACCTGAGCGGTTTTGCACCGCAAAGTAAGTAAAAAAAGCGTCTATTTGCAAATTTTGGATTGCAAAATTTAAAAGTTATATTTGTCTCCCATTTAATTTAAGAAAGATATGAAACTCTCAAAAGCGACGGTTTTAACGCTCGTTGCGCTGGTAACGACTGGCGCGCTATGCGGTTGTAACAAAAACGACGGATTGGACGAGAACGCAAAAATAGAATTTGCCCCCACCTCCGACAATCTGCCCGTATTCTTCGACTACGGAGAGAGCAAGATTCTCGCGCTCGATGTGGAGAGCATCGATGCCATAGACGGCATGGAGGCCCCCGATGGATGGAGCGTGGAGATAGTCAGGGATAACGGCCTTATAACGGCGGCAAAAGTCACCGCACCCAAGGCCGATGACGAGGATATAGACACCGACGGCGAGATAGAGCTATCGGTGGCGAACATACTCAAAACGTCGATAAAGGTCTACACCGCCGACTACACCGATCCTTACGGCGCGCTCGTGGTATTGGAGGATTTCAATAAAGGGGCGCTGTCATACATCGACCGTTACGGCAGACAGCACGACAACGTATTCGCCGCCGCCAATCCGGAGATAACGATGGGCGGGTCGCTGCAGGACCTATATATAAAGGACGACAAGATATATCTTCTGGCTCAGAATGCGGCATCGGACGGCTCGCGCCTCTTCGTCTGCAACCCCAGAACCATGAAGGCGGAGGCCAAGAGCGCCCTCGACTTCAAGTCGGCCGACGGGGCCTCGGTGTGGACGCAACATATAGTAGTGGCCGACAACGGCAAGGCATACATACAATACAGCACCACCCCATACGAGACATATTCGGGCATCAGGAGCATAGAGCTCGCCTCAATGACCGTGGCCCCCGACGACATCCCCGACACATACGGCACCATGACCGCGTACGGCGCCACCAAAGCCCGCATGACATACTCCCGCGGCAAGATATATGCGGCACGCGGTAACTCCGTGGCCGTAATAGAGCCGGAGACCGACCGAACGACACTCATACCGTTCGCCGACCGTTGCGTCAAAGATGTGACCAAGGGCGCCGACGGCAACATATACGTGCTGACGACCGGGATAATAAAGGATGGCAAGGTCACCACTCCGGCCGTCATCTGGTCCGTAAGCCAAAGCACCGGCTCCGCGACACAGATGGCATCGTTGGGCGACATAGTGGTAAGCGAACTGTCATACTGCCCCAACAACAGCATGTCGGCATCGTTCACCTCGTCAAAGATATTCTTCATATCGGGCACCTTCGGCGACAATGAGCTATGCTCGTTCGACTACGCCACAAAGGAGGTGCGAAGCGATGTATCGCAGGCACCCGACGGTCTGCTACCCTACGGCTATCCGGCATTCCATCCCGAAACGGGGACAGCGTACGTAGGCTACACCGACTATGTCAAAACCGAGGTGGTGAGATACTCCGACCCCGAGACCTCATTCGTGTTGCCCACGGGCCCCGTGGCAGGCATCTTCTTCCCCTACATGTTCTCCGACGACTGGACAGCAAGATAGCACGCCATGACAGCCGAACCCACCTCTCGCAAAACGGTAGTCACCGGCGCCACGGGCATGATCGGCTCGCACCTGATATGCCGTCTGCTCGACCTCGGCTATCGCGACATAACCGTGCTGGCCAGATCGCAGTCATCGTTGGCCAAGCTGGCATCGACCATGTTGCACTTCGGCAAGAGCGACCTCTACCCCTCGCTTAAATGCAGGGTGATGCCGCTCATGTCGCTCGACAACCTCAAAGAGGCGTTCAAAGGGTGCGACCTGCTCTTCAACTGCGCGGCCGACATATCGTTCGTAGGCGGGCAGACGCAGATAACGGCCAACCGCGACATAGCCTACGCCGTGGCACAGGCGGCATTGGAGAGTGGCGTAGGCATGACGGTGCATGTAAGCTCCATAAGTACGTTACAGGGCAAAGAGGCCCCCGACACCATCGACGAAAGCTCCGTGATGGAGTCGCTTGCGGGCCGCTCGTCGTACAGTGTGAGCAAATTCTGGGCCGAGAGCGAGTTCTGGCGCGCACACGAGGCGGGACTGCCGGTGGTGATAGTCAATCCGTCGGTAGTGCTCGGAGGAGGCAGGTGGAACAGCGGGGCCATGCCGTCGTACGAACGGGCCGTACGGCGCGGTGTCCCCTCGGTAGCCGGCGGCACCACCGGATATGTGTCGGCGGAGGATGTGGCCCGGGCTATGGAGACGCTCAGCCGCACACCGTCGGCTGTCGGCGAGAGATTCGTGCTGTCGGCGGAGAATATGTCCCTCGACGAGATGTGGGCCATGATAGCCGACACCATAGGGGTGAAACGTCCCGGACGTGTGCCTGTGGCCGTAGTATCGGCGCTCCACTCCGTGTTGAGGTTCACCGAGAAGATAGGCATACGCATGAAATTGCAATCGCCCCATCTGGAGGCGTTACTGCACCGCCACCTCTACGACGGCTCCAAGATAACGCGATACTGCCGGTTCGACTACACCCCGTTGCAGGAGGCCATACCTACGATGACAGGTTGGTAAAGGGCAGATTCTTAACTTACGGGCAGTAATAAATATACTACCGGGGAAAATTCCGAAGAACCGCAATAGTGCGTAATTCATAGACAATAGCTCTCTTTTAAAAGGGCTTGCATCCACTATGCGTCACCGAGTATCGGAAACCTGTGGAAGAGCGCGCCGAGCGGCGGGGACACCTCGCGGCGGGCAGAGGAGAGGCAATTAGGGCACTTTAGCGAATAACACTTAAACTACGTTACTGTCCCGTGCGGGCCTCCGGTGGGGGCGCGTTTGCCCCCCCCGCCAGGTGTGCCCGC
>CAMWRR010000003.1 GCA_947176715.1 uncultured Rikenellaceae bacterium
CGCAGGCTCCTTTTTCGGTGACGTATCGGAATAATAAAAAAGCTGAGGAATATAAACCTATTCGTGTCTGAAGGCTGTTTTTGTGTTTATTTATATATAATTGTGTTGATGTTTTGAATTTTTATCGGACGGCAATAATATGAATTACACGCAATCACGCGGTTCTTCTGAATTTTACCCAGAGCAATAAAGGCAACAAAGCAGACCGATTCTGTGGAATGTCTGCCGTACAGCATAAAAAAACAGGAGCCTTAAAAAGCTCCTGTTTTTTGTCTTTTAAGTATTGATTAGAAGAACTTTATGCGGGTGTCGCGTATGTCCGCCAACTCGAATACCGCATTGTAGGCGCGGTTCTGCAGGTTGGTTTCGGCGAGCGACTGGAGCATGACGCGTTCGCTCTTGTCGTTGGTCTCCATGCGGTCGTCGATACTCTCCACCTCGAATACGGCTACATCCATGCCAGCCTCTACGGGGAGGGTGGTGCCGCCCTGAGGGGTGCCGGTGATGGCTCCTATGGCCGCGGGCGATACGCCGAGGTCGGCTATGTAGTACGATGCGAAGTTTATCTCCGAAGCGTTCTTGATTTCGAGGTCGAATTTCTCCGACAGCTCGGTGAGGCTCTGTCCTTTCATCTGCTCTTTGAGCAACTTGGCCTTCTCCATGCCGAGCACCACGGTGCGTATGTCGCCTTTGACCTTCTCGAAAGGCACGGTGCCGTGTTCGCGTATGGACGACACGTAAGCCACATAGTTGGCGTCTCCTATGGAGAATATGTCGGAGTGCGCACCCTCGGCGGCATCGAATGCCCAACGGGCTATCTCGCCTGACTGGTCTATGCCGTTTATCCTGTTGTCGCCCTCGCTAAGACGCGCCACCCTCACCGAGAGTCCGCTCTCCGATGCGAGCTTGTTGAAGTCGGAGCCTTTTGCCGCAAGCGAAGATGCGAACTTGCTCGCGTCGGCATATACCTCCTGCTGGGTCTGTCTGCCGGGCTCTACGAGGTACTCTATGACGGCTACCTGAACTTTGGTCACCGTCTGGCCGCGGTAGGTGTTCTCCACTATGGCTATGCCGTAAGGTGTGTTAACGCTGAATATATCGCCCTTCTTGGAGCCGATAACGGCTTTGGCGTACTCCTCGAAGCCGGGCGCGCCTATGATGGCGGGATTTATTCGTCCCATGTCGCCGCCGGGAGTCTGCTGGTCGAGAGAGTATTCCGCCGCAATGGCCTCGAAGTCGCCACCTTTTCTGAGCACACCCACGAGGCTGTCAGCCTGTGCGTCGCTATCCGGGGCCAAAACTATCTGTCTCAGACCTACCGTGTCGGGCATCGAGCGACGGCCTACCATGCGTGCGATAGTGTATTTGTCGCCCGTGAGCACGGGGCCGTATATGTCGCCGTCAGCGGCGGTACGACCGAACTCGCGCAACTCCGAGGGGAGCTCGTCGGTATTGAGGAATATCAAAGAAGAGGCGTCTGTGCCGTTGATTTTGGCCAGCTGTACGGGGTCTTCGCTTGTGCGCAACTGCTCCGCTATCTCGTCGGCGTTCTTTTCGGCATCCTTGAAGTCGGCCTCAGAGGGCAACGCCTCGAACACCACGTACTGAAGTTCGCGGCTCTCGTTCTGCTTGAAGAGGCGTCTGTGCGAGTCGTAATAGGCGCGCAACTGTGCGTCGGTCACGCTCACGGTAGAGTCGGCCACCGACATCACGGGACGTGACACGTACGCCACGTCGAAGAAGCGGTTGCCGTTCTCGACGCCGCGCGCCACCTCCAAGTCGGTGGTGAAGACGCCGCCCGCCACGAGGCTCATGTATTTGCTCATGGCACGTTCGGTGCTCATCTCGTTCTCTATGTATCTCCAGAAGAAGCGGCTGTTGCCGGTGGGGTCGGCGTCGAGGTTCGACACGTATGCGTTGAGCAGCTCAGGGTCGAATCGGCCGGTCTGCGGATTTACGAATATGGAACTTATCACCGGAGAGATCCATTCGCCCGTAGCCATGTCGGTGAGCTCCTCGGGACCTACCGTAAGGCCGAGATTCTCCAGACTGGGACCGAACGACAGCTCGCGAGCTATGCTCTCCCATGCGGCGGTACGCACCTGACGGTTCTGCTCGTCGTTGAGATTATCGTTGCCCGTAGCTATCTGCTGCGAACGGGTGATGCGCTCTATCCGGTTCAGATACTCCTGATAGCTGACGTTCTCGCCGTTGATGCGGCCGACATTCATCTTGGACGAGTTGAAAAGAATACCGCCCGAACCGGCCAGGTCGCCGAGCAAAAAGGCCAGAAGCGAAACGCCGATAACTACGGCCAGTACGGCACCGCCTTTCGTTCTGAGAGTGTTAAGTGTAGCCATTTATGTTAAGTTTTTCATTGAAAGGGGGTTACCCTCTTGAAATTTGATTATTGCGAATAAATACCGCACGTATATGGGTATATACGACCCCGCGAATATAGTAAAAACTTTGCAAATAATGTGATTTCGAGATAAATATTGGTGTTTTTACTATGTTGAGGCATGCAAAAACGTTTTTCTGCCCGAATTCGATTTGCAAACAATGAGAAAGGCGAGATATTATGCAGATTATAGTTGCGTAATCGGTTTATTTTGTTATATTTGCAAAAAGAGATCCGTGTTCGTACATACATGGTGCGGACGCTCTTAAAATCGGTGCCTGACAGAGTGAGCGTCAGAGTGGTTCGGGACTAATTTTTTGTTTAACCCTAATAAGATATGAAGTCATGAAACGTAAGATTACACTACTGACTCCGGTCGTATTCGCTTCGGCGATATTGTCTTTCGCTTCGTGCAGTAAAGACGAAACAGCCGATGTGTATGCCGGTTACGACTACGACAGAATATGCGTGCTCAAGGCTCCGGACCTGAATGCGGATGAGTTCCTCGCATACAATCTTCACGACGCCGTCGATTTCGATATTCCCGTAAGCGAGGCCATAGCGTTAATGGAGGCCGTGCACGGTCCGAGCGCCACTACCTATTCTTCAGACGCCGCACTTAACGTTACGAGCGTACGCAAACTCGGGCGACAGACCTATTCCGATGCCGATGCTTCGGCCGGGCTATACCTCATAGAGCTGGAGGCCGACGGAAATGCGGGTTACTCCATCTGCTCCGCCGACAAACGCTACCACGAGGCATTCGCTTTCGTGCCGCAAGGCTCGATAGCAGACACTATGGAGAACAAAGCCTTGGCGGGTTTTATCGACTATGGAGGCTATTGTACGTGATAGTGTAGCCCGTTTCAACGCTCTGGCACAGTCACGTTACGAGTCGGCCGTGGCCAAGATAGAGGCTAAAAGGCAAGAGGCTATGGAAGAAGCCAGATACCGTAGTGTTACTTACGGAGTTACAGACCCCATCCCTCCCGACACTCCTTGGGAGGATCCTTTCGATTTCAGCCGGTGCGTGTTCAGTCATGTCGATAGAACCGATATAACGAAAGTAGACAACGTTGTGACTTTAAAGACCAAATGGCATCAGGGAGCCCCGTATAACTATCTGATGCCGTATGCTCAAGGAAATCAGATGCCCGATCCTGCCAGTTTCAAAGTTCCTGCGGGATGTGTTCCCATAGCGATAGCTCAGATTATGGTGCACTACCGTAAAGGGTATAATCTTTCCGCCGATATGTGGAACAAGATAACCGAAGCGCCGGACATAAACCAGTTACAGTATCCGGAGGCGAGAACTACGGTACAACAGATGATAAAATACATCTATGACGGCGTTAATGCTACCCCTCAATCGGATGGAACCCATGCGTTAAGTAATGATTATCTGCCTTTTTTTAAAAGCGTAGGATTTTCTTATAGCGGTTTTGCTTCGTATAGTTTTTCACGGGTTCGTTCTGACATCGTTGCCAACAGAGTATTGTTTGTGGTAGGAAGCAATGCTTCGAGAGGAAGTCAACACGCATGGCTTATAAACGGATGCAGACGGCAGATTATTCCGGAGAAGATGGTTTACCTTTGCGAAACTTCTGACGGAAGTGAGGATTATTTTAAAGTACATCCTAACTATACATCCACTGAATCGTATTATCTGAGATGCGAATGGGGTTATGGCGGAGAATCTGACGGTTGGTTCTACGAAAAATCTATGAATCCGTACGTAAATAACATGTACTTAGATTACAAGATAGACGAAATTCTTTACGAAATAAGATAAGATTGCCATGAAAAATATATTGTCATTTTTGATTATCGCCGCACTGAGTGTGCCTGCGATATCGTCTGCGCAAGAAAACAGGGGTTGGGCTGCAGGAGTTAAAGGAGGCCTTTTGTACGGAGCGGCAATTGGTAAAGAAAAGGGATATCATGCATCTACAAATACAACTTCCTATTTAAAAGGAGGGTTTAACAGTCTGCACTATACCAGCGGTTTCTTTGCCGTTTACAGCGACTATCGCTTCAATAGCTCGTGGGCATTAGGTTCGGAGGTTGGATTTGCCGTTGTTAAGGATCCTACGAGAGAAAAGTCCCGAGGTTTTTTTTACTATTCTCACTCTAACAAAGACCATGACCGTCCTAAGTTGTATATCGTTCCGGCAATAGTGAAATATTATATTCCCAAAGCCAAAGGATTGCATCTTACTTTGGGTCCGGAGTTAGGAATCAATCTCGGTGACCGTTATTTCAGATATGGATTTTATGTGGGAGGAGGACCGAATTATTATCGTCTGTATAAATACAATCCCGTTACTTTTGCTGTCAATTCCGGCATAGGATACCGTTTCAATTTCGGTATGACGTTGCAGGCGGAATATTCTGCCGGTCTGACTCGGTCTATAAGTAAAAACGGTGAAGATGAAAACAGGGAACTCAATTACCGCGACGGCATGTTCCGCTTCTCGTTGAGCTACGATCTGTTCAAGAGGAGAAAATAGTTTATGGTTTTTTCTCATATAGAGTAAAAAATAATTGCCATGAAAAATATATTGTCATTTCTGATTATCGCAGCACTGAGTGTGCCTGCTATATCGTCTGCGCAAGAACATAGGGGTTGGGTTGCAGGCATAAAAGGCGGTCCGTTGTATGGAACTGTTATGGGGACATTGTATCAAAATGTCCATACAGGTAATCTTCCCGATTTGGAAACAAAAAAGAAGAAGGCTGGCGGATTCGGAATGAATTCTTATCTAAATGGTTTCGCAGCTATTTACAGCGATTATCGTTTTAACGATTCATGGTCTTTAGGTTCGGAGGTTGGTTTCGTTATGATGGAAGATGCCGCATTTATGAGAAACAACTGGGTATTGAAGCCAAAAGAGTATGACCGGTTTAATTTATATGTCGCTCCTGTCATTGCAAAATATTATATTCCCAAAACAAAAGGATTGCATCTCACTTTAGGTCCGGAACTCAGAATTCATCTCGGAGACCGTTATTTTAATTTCTTTGGCAACCCGGGTAGTGCCGGCTGTGAATTCAAATATAATCCCGTTGCATTTGCAATTAATTCAGGAATAGGGTACCGTTTTAAATTCGGAATCACATTGCAGGCCGAATATTCGGCAGGTCTGACAAGAATGGTAAGTAAGAAAAGCGACGATAAATATTTCTTCCTCAGAGTACATGATGATATGTTCCGCTTCTCATTGAGCTATGATTTGTTCAAGAGGAGAAAATAAAACGATACTGTAAAAAAAGGAGATGCGCTAACCCGCATCTCCTTTTTATATTATCTCCTGAACCTGAACGCAAACCCCGCATGCGCCGTCAGTCCCGGATTTATCGGCGTGTAGCGCGTGACAAGTTCGGGTTTGCTGTCGAGCAGATTGTCGACACCTACGAAAAGACGGTATTTTTTGATTATCAGGAAGCTGACATTCACATCCAAAAGTGTTCGCGAGGGGAGCGTATAGGTATAGAGCGATGCGTCGGGAGCCATGGCCATAACCTCTTTTTTACCCAGATAGCCGGCTGAGAAGAATATGTCGTAGTCCACCCTTTTGTGGCCGAACGTATATTTGGTGCAAGCGGTAAAGGAGTGGGGACGGTATCCGAAAGCGTCCGGCACCGGCACGGCATCGTGCGACTTGCGCATGTAGCTGTAACGTACATCTATCGTCCAGCCTCTCAGCGGCCTCGCCTCGGCGCTCAGGTCTACGCCGTAATATCGGTTCTTGCGGCCGCGGGCGAATGTCATTCCGTAATCGGAGGCTACCGCAGATATTGTGTTTTTGAACATGGCCACATACGGACGCGCCCTCAACGACACGACATCGCCCGAGAAACCTCCCTCCACACTCACATTATTGGCTTTCTGACGTTTAAGCCCCGTAACACCACGCAACACACCGCCGTCCGGCAGCTCTGCGTATGCGTACATCTGCTCCATGGAGGGCTGTATGTATGCGAGGTTGTAGCGTCCCTCCACGAATAGACGCCCTGCCTTGTAGCCCACGCTCAGCTCGGGGCTGACCGAAGCGTGTGTCATATACTTCGGTTTGCCCACGAAGTTGGTGTATATCTTGACGAAATTGTCCCACCCGAAGTTATCGACCCTCAGGCCGCCCGTAACCGTAAGACCGCCCGTCCTGAACTCTTCGAGGCCGTAGAGCGACAACACGTTGTATTCGTGCCGTTCGTCGTATCCGCCCATAAGCCCCGCAGCGTTGAGACGGTTCATGTACATCTCCGCCCCGGCCCTTACCGTATGGCGGTCGTTGGGGCGGTTGACCCACTCTACCGATGGGTTGAAGAGGAGGTTTTTACGCAACGGCGTGGTGCCGTCGTAGTGCAGACGGCGATAGTCCGTATGGCCGTACAGGTCGAAAGTGATCGTGTTGCGGCTGTTTATGTCGTATATTACGGATATGTCGCCGCTACCGCCGTAGCTCTCGGTGTGGCCCCACTCTCCCTCGAACATATCGGGGTCGTAACCCAAAGGCAACATGTTGTCGTAAGCCCCGGCGAATCCGTAACGCTCGGTGCGGTAGGCGTTGCCGTAGAGCTTTATGAGCACCTTGTCGTGAGCCGTTATCGTGAAATATTGGGACAGATTGAGGTTCATGCCACCCTCCACCGACATTGTGCCGCCTACGGCAAAAGGCTCCGACAGTCCGTTTAGCGGTGCGGCTACGGCGCTACGGCTCCCTTTCATGAGATAGGGGTCGCTGTTGCGCACCGACAGACGCGTGTCCGACAAGAAGCGGCGGCGGTTGAAACGCGCCGACAAGGCCGCCGATAGCTGGGGGGAATCTATATGACGTCGATAGCTGCCCTCGTGGCCATCGAGGTCGCGCCGCGCCGGGGTGTCGTAACGGGCCTGCACCTCTATGCTGCGTTGATAGCCCGTCTTGTCCTCGGTTATCACGTCTATGACCATGCCGACGGCATCGGAGCCGTAGAGCACAGAGCTGCCGCGTTTTATCTCCACCCTCTTGATGTCGCTCAGGGGTATGCGCGAAAGGTCGAACGTCTCGCCCATGCCGCTCTGGCGTCTGCCGTCCACGAGCACCAGTATGCCGCTGCCGACGCCGTAGCCCCCTATGTGCATGTCGGTGCCGGCCGCGCTCTGCGTCACCTCCACGCCGGGCACGAGACGCTCCAGAAGCGTGGGCAGGTCGATAGCGCCGCTTGTCTCTATGATGCGGTTCTCCTCTACCGTATATATGGGTTCGGTAAGGTTGCCCGCCAACAGGTCCGCCAAGGAGAGCGAATCGCAGTCTGCGATATTTTCTACGATGCTTTCCTTGTCGACTCGATAACCGGCTATGGCTGTAAGAGATAAGGACACCGATAAAAATAAAATCGCAAAAAATGGGATTGATTTCATTATTATCATTAATTTTACGTCATCTATGGCGCACCATAACACGTAATGTCATAATGCAAATATAGTGAAAGGCGAGTGCAGAGCCAAAAGGAAATTTCACTTCGGCTATGTCGAGTCCTATCCTATATTATCCAAATATAGCGAGAGGCGAGTGCAGAGCCGAAGAAAAATGGCGAATGAGTTTTATTCGGGCTATGCCGAGCCGCATCCTATATCAGTTAAACATAGCAATATCCGATAGAATCGTACTTTATACTATCCATGAACAGAGAGTGTGATTTCCTTATCATAGGTTCGGGTGCCGCCGGCCTTAGCATGGCGCTTAAAGCGGCCGGACACGGACGTGTCATAGTAGTGACCAAGAGCGACATATCCGCCACCAACACAGCCGAGGCGCAGGGTGGCATAGCGTCGGTGACCTATCCTCCCGACGATTTCGACAAGCACATACGCGACACTATGGTGTGCGGCTCCAACGAGTGCGACCCGGAGGCCGTGCGCATAGTGGTGGAGGGTGCCCCCGCCCGCATCAAAGACCTCATCGGCTGGGGAGTGGCTTTCGACAAGCAGGGCGGACGCTACGACCTCGCCCGCGAGGGGGGCCACAGCGAGCATCGCATACTGCATCACAAGGACTACACCGGCCGCGAGATAGAGGACAAGCTCGTGGCGCGCGTCAAGGAGCACCCCAACATAGAGGTGCTCGAACACCACTTCGCCATAGACCTGCTCACCCAGCACCATCTCGGGCAGTTGGTCAAAAAGAGCACCCCGGGCATAGAGTGTTACGGGGCCTATGTTCTCAATCTCAAAGACCACTCCGTATTCACCGTGCTCTCCAAGGTAACGGTGCTCGCCACCGGCGGCGTGGGCAACCTCTACAACGTCACCACCAACCCCCACGTAGCCACCGGCGACGGCATAGCCATGGCCCACCGCGCCAAGGCCGTGGTGGAGAACATGGAGTTCATACAGTTTCACCCCACCGCCCTCTACTATCCCGGAGAGCGGCCGTCGTTTCTCATAACCGAGGCCATGCGCGGCTTCGGTGCCGTGTTGCGCACACAGGACGGAGAGGAGTTCATGCACCGCTACCATAAGATGGGCTCCCTCGCCCCGCGTGACATAGTGTCGCGCGCCATCGACAACGAGCTTAAGAGCCGGGGCGAAGATTTCGTCTATTTGGACGTGGCCCACAAGCCCGCCGACGAGATAATACAGCACTTCCCCAACATCTACAACAAGTGTCTCTCCATAGGCATAGACATAACCAAAGACATGATACCCGTCGCCCCCGCCGCCCACTACTGTTGCGGAGGGGTCAAGGTGGACGGCGACGGTCAGACCTCCATAAGCCGCCTCTACGCCATAGGCGAGACGTCGTCTACCGGTCTGCACGGCGCCAACAGGCTTGCGTCCAACTCTTTGATAGAGGCGGTGGTCTACGCCCACAGGGCCGCCGAGCACGCCATATCGAGGATAGGCTCAATAGAGCTCCAGCGCGGCATCCCCGACTGGGACTACGAGGGCACATCCATCCCAGAAGAGCTGGTTCTCGTTACCCAGAGCCGCAAGGAGCTGCAGCAGGTGATGAACAGTTACGTCGGCATAGTGCGCTCCGACATGAGGCTCGAAAGGGCGTTCAGCCGCATGGAGATAATATTCAAGGAGACGGAGGAGCTTTATAAAAGGTCCACCCTCTCGCGCCATCTATGCGAGTTACGCAACATGATAGCCGTCGCATACCTTATTATAAAACAGGCTAAGGAGATGAAGCAAAGCGTCGGCCTCCACTACACAATCGACTACCCGGCACCGGGCATCACTGCCAAAGAGTTTTAATAACGGCCGGGGGTGATTTTGTCCGCCGTAGGTCCGCTTTACGATCGGGCTATATGTGTTTTTGTCCGGCCAACTAAATCATAACGAGATGAATATATTAAGAATGCCTCTCCTTCGCCTCTTCATGGTTATGCTTCTTACGGTATGTTGCTCTAAGTCGGACAATGCCCCCGGAGCCATGAAGTGGATTGCGGAGTCTCCCTTGAGTTTCAGGTTCACAGATCATTATGTAGGGGTGGATGTTCCGGCAGAGGGCTACACGTTCGTTTTTAGGTGCACCAACTATCCCTCTATGAAGTTCGTGTCGGCATCACCCTCTTACGACCTCTCCTCTGCCTATGCGGTAAAGCATACGGGATTCTATTTCGGTAAGATAGAGGATAATATTTTTACGATAGAGTTCATCCCCGACAAGTCGGGGAGCAATATGCGTACAGCAAGGATAACTGTAGCCGCAGGCGATGAGACGTATGATTTCACATTCGTCCAGACCGGCTCCGAATAGAACCGTGGGGCGTTTTAACGCTTCTTCTGATTGTTGTTCCTATACCCGGCCTTCTTGTTGTTATTGTTCTGTTGCGGACGTTTCTTGCCCCCTTTGGGCTGAGGCTTTGTCTGCTTGTATAGCTTGGTGCCGTTGAGTATATCCTCGTCAAGATGCAACGCCCCTTTCGAGAAGCGTTCCATGTCGGCTATGATGACCTCGTTGGACGGATACTCCTCGTTATACTCGAATGATTTGACCTTCATGAACTTGGCTATGTCAGCCGCGATGGCGTCGCGCTCCTGCGAGTCTTCTATCCTTACTACGGCGTCTATTATGTTGCGTATGTTGCGGCCGTATTGCTTGTGGGCGAAGTCGCGGCGCGGATAGCTCAGTTTTGCGGGGTGATACGCGAGCGTCTCCTTCGACGGTATGGGATAGGGGCTGTCGACGTCGAGGTCGAAGTCGGCCATAATGAACAGGTGGTCCCACAGCTTGTGACGGAAGTCGACAGTGTCGCGCAGGTGTGTGTTGAGGTTGCCCATCACGGCGATGACCGCATGGGCCTGACGGGTACGCAGATCGCGATCCTTTATGAGGCGCAGGTCGGCCACCATGTCGTGTATGTGGCGTCCGTACTCGGGCAAAATCAGCTTCTTGCGCTGAGAGTTGTAGTTCTTGAAATTCATCGGATAATATGCTGGCAACACCGACCGTGACGGATGGTTTTCGGGCCGGTCGTCCATTTTTTTACTGTTTAAGACTCTATTTATCGAAAAATTGGCTACCTTAGTGCCGTTTGTCGGACCTTGATGAGTCTAAACAAATATTATGCAAATATAATAGTTATTTTCAATTATGGACAAAATTCTTGTCATAGATGACGAACGGGTGATAAGAAACACACTCAAAGAGGCTCTCGAATACGAAGGCTACAGCGTAGACACGGCCGAGGGGGGAGCAGAGGGGCTCGATATGGTCCGTAAAAACAAGTACGGGCTGGTCATTTGCGACATAAAGATGGAGGGGATGGACGGTCTCGAGTTTCTCGAGAAGGTCACCGCCGACGACAATCTGTCGTTCCCCGTGATAATGATCTCCGGACACGGCAGGGTGCAGACGGCCGTGGAGTGCGTCAAGATGGGGGCCTTCGACTTCATAGAGAAGCCGCTCGACCTCAACGTTATATTGATGCGCGTGCGTAACGCCATGGAGAAGAAGGAGGGCGTGGTAAAGGCCCGCCGCAAGAACAAAAGCAAACAGTCGGCATCCGCCGACGGTGTCGACGAGATCATCGGTCAGTCGCCCGCCATAACCAATATAAAGAAGCTCATGTCCAAGGTGGCCACCTCGGAGGCCCGCGTGCTCATCACCGGCAGTAACGGCACCGGCAAGGAGCTGGTGGCGCGCGGCATACACCGCATGAGCCACCGTAGCTCCGGTCCGTACGTGGAGGTCAACTGCGCCGCCATACCCGGCGAGCTTATCGAGAGCGAGATGTTCGGCCACGAGAAGGGTGCTTTCACCAGCGCCGACAAGCAACGCAAAGGCAAGTTCGAGCTGGCCGACGGCGGCACCCTCTTCCTCGACGAGATAGGCGACATGAGTCTGCCCGCACAGGCCAAGGTGTTGCGTGCCCTGCAGGAGGGCAAGATAACACGCGTGGGCGCCGACAAGGACATAGAGGTAAACGTGCGTGTGATAGCCGCCAGCAACAAGAACTTCGCCGAGGAGATACGTAACGGCAACTTCCGCGAAGACCTCTACCACCGTCTCAGCGTGGTGGTGTTGCACGTACCTGCGCTCGCCGACAGACGCGAGGATATTCCGCTGTTGATAGACCACTTCGTCAAGAGAATGTGCGACAAGGAGAACATCCCCGCCAAGAGCTTCACCGACAAGGCTATAGAGATGTTGCAGCAGATGCCGTGGACAGGCAATGTCCGTCAGTTGCTCAATATAGTGGAGCGTCTGGTGGTCTTCACCAAAGACGAAGATCGCCCCATCGACGAAAACGACGTACAAAGCTACGTCATAGACATGCAATCTATAATGTAGGGGGGCATAGCCCCCTTTTTGAATCAACTTTATATGCCGGTTGTGTAGCTTGAGGGGGGGGTGAAAACGGCATGTCGGTCGGTGCGATCGGGGCGGGTTTGCCGCTTCAAGGGTATTCGTTAGGGATTTTGACAGTAGTTGCCTGATACCGCTATTTTGCCCGGATTCGTCCGGGCTTTTTTGTTGTCCGGTAAACGTCATTATGTCCGTTATGAGGTGCGGACAAATGACCGGCTCTAGCCGCGTGAGAGACGGCAAACGTACCGGTCCGACGCTTCCCACCTTATCCGTCCGGTAGCTTCTCTATTCCGGATAGTAGTAATATACGCTATCGGGGAGCTTTATGTTGAGTATCTCCTCCAGCACCTGCGCGGGTACGGCGCGCACGGGTGGCGATAGCGGCGTTATCGCCACTATTGTGTCGGCGGCGGTTATGTCGGGGAGGCTCTTTGACGGCGAACGCAACCTGTACGACGCGGACACCACTGCGGCTATGACGGTAAAGGCTATCAGGCCCTTTATCTGAGAGCGTTGCAACGTCAGCGCCGTCACTATGGTGTCTATCATCGAGCTCATCGCACACATTTTTGTCGTTTCGGCAGTCGATTATCCTTGCCGTTTTTCGTCCTGCTCCTCGCTTCCCGCCCCGAACGGCAACAGCATCTCTCTGTATCGCGACGACGGCGACTCTGTGAACGGCTCTCCGGGCATAAGCTCATGCCAACGCCGGTCAATGTCCGCTATGGTAGCGTCGTCCATGGCCACTATGTTGGGCCATCTGCGCCCGAAGCCGTTTATGCCGCCGGCTTTGGCCCGGCAGTCGAAGAAGCACACCCCGCCCGATATTATCATGTCGCGGCCGGGGTCGGTGTTCGCCGAGGCTATCCATAGCATCAGGCTACGGTCGTATGCGGGCACCCCCTCGTCGAAGAGCAGCACGGCACGCACCCCGCCCCACGAGGTAGCCTCCGCGAGCCTCTCCACCGTCGTCCGGAAGTCGTCTTGGCGAGAGAGTCTGCCTGTGACGGCGGGCCACCCCTCGCGCAGAAGCGTGTCGTCCATGCGGGCCATGCCGTCGAGTCGGGCTATGTCGAACGGCTCGCGGTTATCGACACGGGGTGCGTGGGCGGCATCTACGGCCATCTTGGCCCCGAATCCGAAGTGCGAGGACGAGTGGTCGAGCACATCCAGCGGGCCGCGGGAGACGAGAATGTCGCGCTCCGGCTCCACGCCGGCCAACAGCGGCGCTGTCGTGGCCGGGTGGTGCAACGCCCCCTTGGCTCCGCGGGTCAGAATCATGAACTTGTTGAACATCATCTGCCCGGCGCCCCACATGGAGCAGGCCGTCTTGAACGCGTTGCCCTCGTAGCGGCCGGCTATGTCGAAGAGGGCTATGTTATGGGCCACACCCTCAGGGGGCATGTACATGTCGGTTATCTCGGGCTGGAGGGCGTGTCGTATGGGCGGGAGGAATATGCGTTCGGTGGCTTCGGCTATGTAACGGTCCTCCATAGGCGGCACCCCCACGAGGGTGGCCGGATATACCGCGTCGCTACGATGGGTGATGCAGGTGACATGTAGCACCGGGTAGCGGTCTTCGAGCGAATAGAAGCCGGTGTGGTCGCCGAACGGACCCTCCACCGCCTTGTCCTCGGCAGGGTCGACATACCCCTCTATCACGAAGTCGCTGTCGGCCGGTATCCAAATGTCGTTGGTGAGCGACTTCACCAGACCTACGGGCTTTCTGCGGAGGAATCCCGCCAGCATGTATTCGTCCATGCCGTCGGGGAGCGGTGCCGTGGCGGCGTACGTACACGCGATGTCGCCCCCTATGGTCACCGTGACGGGCATTGTCTCGCCGCGTCGGGCATACTGCTCGTAGTGGCGGGCGCCTGTCTTGTGTATGTGCCAGTGCATGAATGCGGTGTTGTGTCCGGCTATCTGCATGCGGTACATGCCGGTGTTGTGCGCTCCGTTGTCGGCATCGAGTGTGTGTACCAATGGCAATGTGATGAAAGGTCCCCCGTCGTACGGCGCCCATACCGGCACAGGCAACAGCGACAGGTCGACATCGTCGCCGGCATACACCGCCCACTGACACTCTCCGCGTCCGTGCATCCGTCGCGGCATGAGGTGCGGCATCTCGCCCAGCAACGACAATGTCGAGAGCTTGTCTGACAGGGTATTCTTGGGCGACATGGCTTTGTCGAAGAGGCTGTCGATACGGTCGGTAAGCTCGTCGAGACTCTCTACCCCCAACGCCGTAGCCATACGCCGCGACGAGCCCATCAGGTTGGTGGCCACGGGGAAGCGGGAGCCGCAATTCTCGAAGAGGAGCGCCTTGCCTCCGCCGGGGAGCTTGCACTGCCGGTCGGTTAGCTCGGCTATCTCGAGACGTGTGGAGACGGGAGCTTTCACACGAATGAGCTGGCCGCTCTTATCGAGGGCCTCTATGAATGACAGGGTCGACTTGAACATGATGCAAAGATACTCATTTAACGGGAGCTTCACCATCTTATGACGAAGCTCCCCGAGTTTTTTACAACAGCTCTTTCAGCGCCTCGAGCAGTCTGTCGCACTCGGCGTGCCCTATGTTGAGCGCGGGCAGGAGTCTGAAGACGTTTTTGTCGCCCGACGAGCCTACGAATATCCTCTTGTCGAAGAGCAGCTTCTTGCGCACCTCGGCGGTGTCGTAGGGCAGACGTATGCCTATCATCAGTCCGCGGCCTCGTACCTCCTCTATGCCCTCTATTCCGGCAAGCTCCTTTTTGAGGTATTCGCCCGTGGCAGCGGCGTTCTCTATGAGGCGGTCGCGCTCTATCACGTCGCATACGGCTATGGCGGCGGCGCATGCCAGCTGGTTGCCTCCGAATGTGGTGCCGAGCATTCCGTACACGGCCTCGAATGCGGGCGATACGGCTATGGCGCCCACCGGGAAGCCGTTGCCTATGCCTTTTGCCATTGTGTATATGTCGGCGTCGACACCGGCGTAGTCCTCATAGAAGTAACGGCCGCTACGACCGCATCCGCACTGCACGTCGTCGGCTATGAATACGGCGTTATGTCTGTCGCAGAGGCTGCGCACCAGACGCACGAAGTCGGCCCCGGCCTCTATCACGCCGCCCACGCCCTGTATGCCCTCCATTATGACCGCGCACACGTCGCCCTTGTCGAACTCGGCCTTGAGTGCGTCGCTGTCGTTGACGGGCACCGTCACTATGTTGTCGGTCTTGTTGACGGGGGCCTGTATGCGGGGATTGTCGGTAGCCATCACGGCTAAGGAGGTGCGCCCGTGAAAGGCGCCGCGCATGGCTATTATCTTCTTCTTGCCGTTGTGGAACGAGGCCAGTTTCATGGCGTTCTCGTTGGCCTCGGCTCCCGAGTTGCACATGAAGAGACGGTAGCTCTCCTTGCCCGACAGACGCCCGAGCTTCTCGGCCAGCTCCTCCTGCAGCGATATGCGCACCGAGTTGGAGTAGAAGCCTATCTTGGAGAGCTGCCCCTCGAGCATCTCCACGTAATGGGGGTGGGTGTGGCCTATAGATATGACGGCATGACCGCCGTACATGTCTAAATATTCCGTCCCTTCGGAGTCCCACACTTTCGAGCCGAGAGCCTTGACTATCTCTATGTCGTAGGTGGGGTACACGTTGAACATTTTCATAATTACGGTCGTTTTTATGCGCTGTTGCAGCGCAGGTTCTCTTTCGTTGCTGTCCGGCGAAAATCCGTACAACCCGTATGATTTTTAAGCGCAGAGGCTTATCCCAGCATGTGCCTCCATGCGGCGGACGGAGAGGCGATTACCCGCATCACTGTACGGTGCAGATTTTGTGCCTTTATCCCCGCCGCGAGGTGCGAGGTGCGTCAGAATGCCGACGGTTTAAGCCCCAGCCCCTCTCGCTCGGGCAGTCCGAACATGATGTTCATGTTCTGCACGGCCTGACCCGACGCCCCTTTGAGCAGGTTGTCTATGACGGAGGTGACGAGCAGTTTGTCGTCGTGTTTCTCCACCGAAAGCAGACATTTGTTGGTGTTGGCCACCTGTTTGAGGTTGACGGCCCGCTCGCTCACGAAGGTGAATGTGGCATCCTTGTAATAGTCGCGGTAGAGTGCCCACGCCTCCTCCTGCGACCCGTCGAAACGGGTGTAGGCCGATGCGAGTATCCCTCGTGCGAAGTCGCCCCGGTAGGGGATGAAGTTAATGGCCTTGTCGAACGACGGCTGCAACGAGGTGAGGCTCTCGCCTATCTCGTGCAGATGCTGGTGGGTGAAGGTCTTGTAGCTCGAGAAGTTGGCATGCCTCCAGCTGAAATGGGTGGTGGAGGTGGGCTTTTGTCCCGCTCCCGTAGAGCCGGTGGCCGCGCTTATGTGAACCTCGTCGGTGAGCAGACCCGCCGCAGCCAAGGGCAACAGCGCCAACTGTATGGCGGTGGCGAAACACCCCGGGTTGGCTATGTCGTGCGCCCCCTTTATCTTCTCCTTGTTCATCTCCGGCAGACCGTAGACGAAATTGCGCGCCCCTAACGAGCTGCCTGCGGCAAGCCGGAAATCCTGACTGAGGTCGATGATGCGGACATGTTCGTCTATGGGGTTGCTCTCCAAGAACTTACGTGAGTCGCCGTGCCCTAAGCATAGGAACATGACGTCGACATCGGACGACAGGGTGTCGCAAAAACGCATGTCGGTGTCGCCCGTAAGGTCGGTGTGCACGTCGCATATCGGGTTGCCGGCGTTGGAGACGCTATGCACGTATGCCAGCTCCACCGAGGGGTGAAAGGTGAGCAGACGGCACGCCTCGCCGCCGGTGTAACCCGCTCCGCCTATTATGGCGGCTCGTATCTTTCTGTCTGTCATGGCTATTGCTCGTCGTTTACAAGGCGGTGTATCACTGTCTGGTTGCCGAATATCTTGCCGAATCCGCGCACGTCGTCGCCGCTCCATCCGAGGTTCATCTCGCCGTAGCTTCCGAATTTGTCGCTCATAAGGTCGTGGTCGGAGCGTACGCCTATGAGATGGAAGCGGTAGGGGTGCAGCTCCATTATGACGTCGCCGCTCACGTAACGCTGGCTCTTTTCGAGCATGGCCTCCATGTCGCGCATCAAGGGGTCGAAGTATTGCCCCTCGTGCAGGTGGGTGCCGTAGAATGCCGATATCTGGTCTTTCCAGAATATCTGCCATTTGGTGAGGGTGTGCTTCTCGAGCATGTGGTGAGCCTTGATTATAACCATGGGTGCCGCGGCCTCGAAGCCTACACGCCCCTTGATGCCTATTATGGTGTCGCCTATGTGCATGTCGCGCCCTATGGCGTAGGGGCCGGCTATCTTCTGCACGGCGAGGATGGCCTCCACCGGGTTGTCGTACCTCTTGCCGTTGACGCCGACTATCTCGCCCTTGTCGAATGTGAGGGTGAGGGTCTCGTGGCCGTCGCGCTCGAGCTTGGTGGGATATGCCTCCTCGGGTAGGGTGGTGTCGGAGTGCAGGGTCTCCTTGCCGCCTATCGATGTGCCCCAAATGCCTTGGTTGATGGAGTATTCCGCCTTTTTGAAGTCGAAGTCCACACCGTGACGGCGGATGTACTCTATCTCCTCCTCACGGCTCAGATGGCGGTCGCGTATAAGGGCTATCACCTCTATCTCTGGGGCTATGGTGTTGAATATCATGTCAAAACGCACTTGGTCGTTGCCCGCGCCGGTAGAGCCGTGGCAGAGGTAGTCGGCCCCCATCTCCTTGGCGTAACGGGCTATGCCGGCCGCCTGGGAGATACGTTCGGCGCTCACCGAGAGGGGATAGGTGCCGTTCTTGAGCATGTTGCCGTAGACCATGTAGCGTATGGTGTCGCGGTAGAATGTCTCTGTCAGGTCCAGCTCCTTGAAGCTCTTGACGCCGAGCGCCAACGCCCGTTTCTCTATGGCGGCTATCTCCTCCTTGCTGAAGCCTCCGGTGTTGCCTATGACGGCGTGCACCTCGAGGTTCATCTCCTCGCGGAGCCATATCGCGCAATACGACGTGTCGAGTCCGCCGCTGAATGCCAAAACTACTTTTTTCATGATGTTATGTTTTCTGTTGTTATTCTTGTTTTATCCGGTTTGCTATTTTGTTGCGAATCCGTCTTGCGCGGATCGTCTGTTTTGTTTCTATCCGCGCGAGCTAAATTGCGTTTTGCTTCGGAAAGCGTTGTCGGTTTATTGCCGGACGCCGCTTTGTCTATGGCCGGCAGGGGCGGTTGCTATTCGTCCTTTTTGCCGATACCTAACTCCGCATCTATGTCGAACCGTGGCTTCTGTTTGGCCGGGTCGAATATCATGCCTGTGCAGAGACAGTTCTTGCGCATCTTGCTCTGGAGGATGGGGTAGTTGACGCAGCTCTCGCAGCCTCTCCAGAAGCTGTCGTCGTCGGTGAGCTCGGAGAAGGGCACCGGCACATAGCCCAGCTCGGAGTTGATCTTCATGACGGCCAGACCTGTGGTCAGCCCGAAGAGCTTGGCATCGGGGTAGCGGTGCAGCGACAGTGCGAACGTCTTGGTCTTTATGGCCTTGGCAAGTCCGAGACGTCGGAATTCGGGGCTTATTATCAAGCCCGAGTTGGCTACGTATTCGCCGTGCCCCCATGTCTCTATGTAGCTGAATCCGGCCCAGCGACCGTCTTTGTGGAACGCTATGACAGCCTTGCCGTCGCGCATCTTGCCCGCTACGTATTCGGCGGTGCGTCGCGCTATGCCGGTGCCGCGGGCTTTGGCCGATTCGGCCATCTCGTCGCATATTGCCTGGGCGAAGGGTGCGTGGCTCGCCTCTGCGACCAGCACGTCAAAATCGTCGATAGTCATCGTGATAAAGTTATGTTGTGGTTGAAATTAAAATCTCCTTTTGGGGAGGACGTTTCGCGAAACTCCGGACTCCGATAGGCCGCCTTGCATGGCAAACACACCTTGTCCTTAATGTTGCTGGAAACGGAAATGGGGACACTTCCGACACGTAGTCGAAATACTATCGTCGTCGTCGCTCGACGCGGACGTTGGCAGAGCTGCAGACGCCGGATTGCGCGCCTGATACTGATGTGAATATGTTACTTATGCTCTGCATTGCGATGTTTAGATACGGCAAATATATGCAAAATTCGTTAAAACAGACAACAGGTAGGCGAAAAATAATCGGACGCATAGCGGGGTTTGCGTGGTAACGTATTCATATATACGCATATAGGTGGTTGTATTTTTTGCGGTCGCGGTGGAAGTTGTCCGCAAAGGTGGAGTTGTCCGCAAAGTGCGCATTGCCCGGGCCGCTGCCGGCCAAAGCAACTGTCACTCGCGTTAGACAAGAATGGCGTGTAGCTGGCTCGAATCCGTAAAGAACCATTCTGTGTGCTCGCGGTTATGGATACGGGGCCATCTGTTGCGAGGAGCCTCTACCTGACATCGCATATAATATCGCACACCTGCGCCCCTGTGTACGATATAAGGTCGTGTGGCGAGAGCATTACGGTGCCTCCCCTGACACCGGCGCTTACGCCTATGGTGTCGAACAGAAGCGCCGACGAGTGTATGACGGTAGGGAGCCTCTTTTTCATGCCCACGGGCGAACATCCTCCGCGGATATATCCGGTTAGCGGCAAAAGTTCGCGTACCGCTATCATCTCGGCCTTTTTGTCGTGCATGGCGGCGGCCGCTTTTTTGAGGTCGACCTCTTCGGCGGCGGGGATGCAGCATACGAAATGTCCGGTGCGCGCCCCGTGCAACACGAGTGTCTTGAACATCTTCTCGGCCGGAATGCCGCTCGATAGCGAGGCGTGTACGGCCGAGAGGTCGTTCTCGTCCACCTCGTACTCCACCGTGTCGAACTTTATCCCGGCCTTGGCGAGCAGTCTCATGGCATTGGTCGTCTTCATGTCAGAGCCATTTTTTGCGTTTGAATATGAAGAATGTCACCGATGCCGACAATATCATGAGCAGTATCGCCAGCGGATAGCCGTATCGGGTGCTCAGCTCGGGCATGTATTTGAAGTTCATGCCGTAGATGCTGGCTATGAGTGTGGGCGGCATGAAGAATACCGAGAGTATGGTAAAGAGTTTGGTGATGTTGTTCTGCTCTATGTTGATAAGACCGAGCGCGGTATCCTGCAGATAGTCGAGACGGTCGAGGCTGAAATCGGCGTGGCTCAAGAGGGAGGCTATGTCCTTGAGCATCATCGAGAGACGCGGATAGGTGTCGTTGGGGAAGCGGTCGGAGCGCATCACCGACGATATGACCCTCTGGCGGTCGAATATGTTCTCCCGCAGTATCATGTTGTTGTCCTGCAACATGGTTATGCGTTTTAGCACCTCCTTGTCGATGGTGCCGTCGAGCGATATGTGACGGCTCAGCTGGGCCACCTGCCTCGATATGGACTCCACCATGTCGGCATCGAGGTCGATGCGCACCTCGAGCAACGATACGAGTATGTGAAAGCCGGTGGGATATAACCTGTAGTTTATCTGCAACTTGCGTGCCGTGTCGGAGAATGTTTTAAGCTCGGTGTTACGCTCCGATATGAGCACCCCCTCGCTGAGCACGAACGACAGAGGCTCCACTATGAAGCCGCCGTCCACGGTCATCAGGAAGTTGGTGTTGCAATATACGGCGTGCTCCGTCTCGCTGTAACGCGACGAGCTCTCTATCTCCTCTATCTGCTCCTCGGTCTGGAAGTCTATCTCCATGAACTCCTGCACGGCCCGCTTCTCCTTGACGGTGGGGTCGAACATGTCTATCCACAGTATGTCGTCGTAGCCTAAGTCGTCGAACAGTTTTACGTCGGCATTGCGGATTACCTTATTATATGACTTCAGATATACGTTCAGCATATCGGTCCCTTTTTGCGGATGTCCTGTCGGGCATCTGTCGGTTTGAAAATAGCGGTTGTCTCTCCTTCGGGGGCGCCCATGCAGGCGCTAACAGGACACAGGCGCTATCTTTCTGAGGAACAGCTCCAATGCGCGACGTTTGTCTATGTCGAGGTCGAAGTCTATGTTGCGGGTGAGATAGTCTACGGCGGTGCGCCCCATGGAGGCGTAACGGCTGGCGGTCACGGCCTCCTCCGTGTGGGTGACACCGTAGGCGAGGGCCTCTTCGAGTGCGGCTATCCTCTCGTCGGGAACGTCGGGATGCGCCGCCCATGCCGCGAATACGAAGGGCATGGAGGTGAGGGCCGTCCACTCCGAGGCAAGGTCGTAGCTGTAAGGCAACGCCCCCTCGTAGTCGAATACCTTGTCGCCTATCAGTAGATAGGCCGTGCGGGGCGATGGATTACGCACCGCAGAGTAATCGGTAAGCTCGGCCAATGCAGGCTCTATTCCCCATCTCTCACGGCACAATAGCTCGGTGAGCGCCGCCGAGGTGCGCGAATGGCTGTCGAGCATTATCGTCTCCACCTCCTCTATGGGGCAGGGCGACACTATAGACACGGTGCGCACGGGTCCGGAGGCTCCTATGCAATAGGGGGTTACTATTTTAAGCGAGGGATTGCCGAGCAGTGCGGCGACGGGAACGAGGGCTATATCTACGCTATGGTCTGCGAGCGATCGGGCACAGAGCGAGGGTACCTGCAATACGACATCGGCACGGAGCTTTTCAGCCTCGTGTTCCATACCGTGCACGAACGTGACGGTGTTGAGATAAGATACCGCAGCTATTCTCAGACGGGCCATCGTCCATATCGCATCGTAGATAAGTTAAACATAGCAACCCTTTGCAGGGCGTGCGTCGGGGCTTGCAAGTAACCGACCCGTAAGCCCGTCGCATTTTATGCCGCAAATGTAATCAATTAATTCTTAAAACGCCACAAAGAGAGCGGGTAAAATTCGTGCTCGTGGCTGTATTTTGCGGTCAAGATACGGCATCGTACGGTGCGGGGACATGAGCTTGACACTATTCTTTCGACAAAGAGGTCGGATTAAAACCGTAACACATGCGACTTAATCATGACAATATGTGCTTTAATGCGAATACGCATGCGGGGTTATCTGTTTTTACGATATTGGTCAGATATATTTGCATGTTGAAAGAATATTTCTTATATTCGCAAAAAATGAGGTTTTTTTCTCAAACGACAATCAGCGAAGTTTTTCCCTCCTTATTGTTCAACCTCTTTTAAAACTAATCGCAAACGGCTACACCTTAATTTTCCCTATCAATTCTCCGAACAGTCTCGGCAAGACCGCAGACCGTATGATTTTCGATCCCATATACGGACCGAGTAATGTTTTACTCTCTTTAAATTTAATAAGATGAAAATCAATAGCCTGTTTTTATGGTTTTCAACCTCATTGCTATTAATTGTCGCATCTTGTGCTAAAACGGAGATATCTGAGCCAGATAAACTTGATGGTAACAGGATATCCGTGCTGAAAGCCCCGGACCTCGACGAGCACGAATGGCTCGCCTACATTCTACACGACAAAACAGACTTCGAGATGCCTACAATGCGTGCGGAGGCATTGGTCAGGAATTTCGCCAACTCCGGTGCCTCCACCTACTCTTCAGGAGATGAGATAAGTGTTACGACCATAAGGCATCTGAACCCCGTAACCTACTCCGATACGGAACATACCGGCGCGTACCTTGTAGAGTTTACATCGGACGGCAAAGAGGGCTATTCCCTTTGTTCGTCAGATATGCGTTTCGAACAGATATTCGCTTTTGTTCCGGAGGGCTCCATCTCCGACACTGTCGACAACAAGGCTCTCGCCGGGATTATCGGTAATATCGACTATATAATGCGCGACAGTATAGAGCATTATAACGCTCTTGCCGAAGCGCGTTATCTGTCGGCGTTACAAAAGATAGAGGCTCAAATGGCCGAAGAAAGAGAGAGAGCCGAATATAAGGAAAAACACACCTATTTTGTCATAGATAATGTTACGGGAGCTCATTTGGACGAGAACGACGGATGGCATCCCTATTCCAACCCGAATAACCCTCTTGACTTCAGGATGTGTTCATTCAGTTACACCGATTACTCCGGAAGTAAAAATTACGACTATATCGTACCTTTGAAAGTTAAATGGAATCAAACTCCCCCATACAATAATCTGATGCCATTAGCAGAAACTGGGCAATACAAGTATTCTAACGGACGTGTTGCGGCCGGGTGCGTTACCATTGCAGTAGCTCAGATAATGACCTATTACAAAAAAGGATATAATACCAATCAATGGGATGCAATGACTGCCAATAAAGATCTGAATAATTGCTCCAATGCTGGCATTGATGCCGCGACAAAAATGATAAGGTTCGTATACGACGGAATAGGAGCAAAACCCGGATCGACAGGAACCTCCGCATATACACGTAGTGCATGTAATTTCTTGTCAGACAACAAATACGATGGCAGCGACACAAAAGATCCCGATATCAATGCGATGTATTCCAGTGCAGTCGCTAAAAGGTTAATATATGCCGATGGAATAAATCCGTCAAATACGAATAGTGCACATGCTTGGATTATCGACGGAGTAAGAAAAACCAACAAATCATTTAAACATTATTATGATTGTTCACGACCTACAGGAGAGTCTTATTCTAAAGCCGCCCCAAATACG
Organism: uncultured Rikenellaceae bacterium; assembly: GCA_947176715.1. Classification (GTDB taxonomy): domain Bacteria; phylum Bacteroidota; class Bacteroidia; order Bacteroidales; family Rikenellaceae; genus CASDZP01. The sequence goes on from CAMWRR010000003.1 coordinate 23,762, forward strand.
AAAACATACACGGAGTGGTACGTTAGCTGTAATTGGGGATGGGGTGGTTCTTCCGACGGATGGTTTCTATATGACACCTTCATTGAATCCGGATACAAAGGATTTAGATTAACTACGATTATTTACGATTTACGTTAAAACTATGAAAAAGATTCTTTTTATTCTATGCCTTATAACTGTGTTCCCACTCATATCCGAAGCACAAGTACAGGAGTACGGAAGATTCATGCCTGGCATCAAGTTAGGCGCAGTCGTGACAGGAGCCACCGGAACCCATTACAGCGGATTCCCCAAAACACATGAGGCAAGCGGTATCATAGCCTTTTACGGCGACTACCGGTTCGACGACATGTGGGCCATAGCGCCGGAGGCGGGCTTTACGGTGATAAAGGATGCATACGGCACACGCAATTACTACAATACGGGCACACGCCCCAAGCTCTATATAGCATCGTTGGTCAAGTTCTATATCCCCAAGGCCAAAGGGTTTCATGTGACATTGGGGCCGGAGTTGGGAATCACGGCAAGAAAACTGTCGTACGGCAGAATGTACTTTCCCACCAGCCCGTTCCCTCCGGGAGAGGAACCACCGGGATGGCCGTACGAACCCTCACCGAGCCATGAGCTGAAATACAACCCCCTCACCTTTGCCATCAACTCGGGCATAGGCTACCGATTCAAGAAGGGGGTTGCATTCAATGCCGAATATTCAGCGGGTTTGACGCGCATAATCCATAAGAACGAGGGCACGGATTACAATACCGTTAAAGACGGAATGTTCCGTTTCACAATAGCAATAGACCTCTATCGAAGAAACAAATAGATTCGTATTTCCCGCAACGGAGCCGGAAATACACACTCTATTTACGGCCTTTTCAACATACGGACGCTTTGCTTTTTGAAAGACATTCGATATTTTCGTAAAAAACGAGGGCTTTCGCTATCAATCTTAACATACAAAGTTTTCCTTCCTATCGTTCAATCTCTTTTTAGGCTGCAGTGCGCATACAGCAACAGTCTACCTCTTTACAATCAGTTCCGAACAGTTTCGGCAAGACCGTATTTCTGAGTTTTCGATTCTGAATCGGTCAACAGATGTTTTACTCTTTAAAATTTGACGAAATGAAAATCGACAGACTATTTGGGAGATTCTTGAAAAAAACATTTTTGCTTTTATTCGGCTCGACGACGATACTACCTGTCATATCGCAGGCACAGATACAAGAGTACAATAAATTCCGGCTCGGACTCAAGGCCGGGGTTGCGGTTGTGGCACCCACGGACGCTGACTTCGGCAGCGGATTCAAGAACCAGTCGACCACAACAGGTATCATAGCCTTTTACGGCGACTACCGGTTCGACGACATGTGGGCCATAGCGCCGGAGGCGGGCTTTACGGTGATAAAGGATGCATACGGCACACGCAATTACTACAATACGGGCACACGCCCCAAGCTCTATATAGCATCGTTGGTCAAGTTCTATATCCCCAAGGCCAAAGGGTTTCATGTGACATTGGGGCCGGAGTTGGGAATCACGGCAAGAAAACTGTCGTACGGCAGAATGTACTTTCCCACCAGCCCGTTCCCTCCGGGAGAGGAACCACCGGGATGGCCGTACGAACCCTCACCGAGCCATGAGCTGAAATACAACCCCCTCACCTTTGCCATCAACTCGGGCATAGGCTACCGATTCAAGAAGGGGGTTGCATTCAATGCCGAATATTCAGCGGGTTTGACGCGCATAATCCATAAGAACGAGGGCACGGATTACAATACCGTCAAAGACGGAATGTTCCGCTTCACAATAGCCATAGACCTATATCGAAGAAACAAATAGACCGTATATATTTCACAAAAAAGGCCGGAAATACACACTCTATTTCCGGCCTTTTACATATAAAGTCAATCTGCGTTGTTTTGAGAATCCTGCTTGCGGGCATTCGCTTATTTTCAATAACTTGAAATCGACAGTTCTCTCGAACGAACTCTGTTCGGCTATAAAATGCGCCCGTATTTTAATCTCTCGGCTATTTTTCGTATCTTGCAGACCCAAAAATAAAACTAATCGCGATGAAAATCTCGTACAGTTGGCTTAAAAGCTATATAAACACCGACTTGTCTGTCGAGGAGACGGCCCGTGTGTTGACAGATATAGGCCTCGAAGTGGAGGCGTTGGAGCGTGTGGAAACCGTCAAGGGCGGTCTTAAAGGTCTCGTGGTGGGACAGGTGCTCACATGCGAGGAGCATCCGGACTCGGACCATCTCCATATCACCACGGTGGATTACGGCGAGGGTCCCGTGCAGATAGTGTGCGGCGCGCCCAACGTACGTGCCGGGCTCAAGTCGATAGTGGCTACCGTGGGTGCCACCCTCTACCCCTCGGGCGAAGAGGAGGGCTTCAAGATAAAGAAGAGCAAGATACGCGGCGTGGAGTCGCTCGGTATGTTGTGCGCCGAGGACGAGATAGGCGTAGGCGCATCGCACGACGGCATCATAGAGCTTCCGGACGATGCCCGTGTCGGCATGTCGGCGGCGGAGTACTACGGCGTTGAGGAGGAGTGGCTCATGGAGATAGGGCTTACCCCCAACCGCATAGACGCGGCGTCGCACTACGGTGTGGCGCGCGACCTGTCCGCATGGCTGCGCTATCAGGGCAAGGGCGGTGCTCTCGAGCTCCCCGACGTGTCGGCGTTCGTGCCGGGCGGCCAGAGGGGTATAGAGGTGTCGGTGGAGGCCCCCGAAGCCGCTCCGCGATATATGGGCGTGACCATACGGGGCGTCAAGGTGGCCCCCTCTCCCGAATGGCTGCAGAAGAGGTTGCGCTCCATAGGCATCAACCCCAAGAATAACGTGGTGGATATCACCAACTTCATACTCCACGAGTTAGGACAGCCTCTGCACGCCTTCGATGCCGCCAAGATAAAGGGCGGCCGCATAGTGGTGCGCACCGTGGCGGAGGGTACGCCGTTCGTCACGCTCGACGGCGTGGAGAGAAAGCTCTCGGCGGAGGACCTTATGATATGCAACGCCTCGGAGCCTATGTGTATAGCGGGTGTGCTGGGCGGTCTCGAATCGGGCGTCACCGACGACACCACCGACATATTCCTCGAAAGCGCATACTTCAACCCCGTATCGGTACGCAAGACGGCCAAACGTCACGGCATATCCACCGACGCCTCGTTCCGTTACGAGCGCGGCACCGACCCCTGCATGCCCCCCTACGCCCTTAAACGCGCCGCCCTGCTTATCACCTCCATAGCGGGAGGCACCCTCTCAGCCGTAGAGGAGGTATGCTCGGCAGAGGCCGCACCGTTCGACGTAGAGCTGTCGCTCGGTCGTCTCTATTCGTTGATAGGCAAGAATATAGGCAAAGAGGCCGTGATGTCGATACTCGCCGGACTGCAGATAGAGGTTACGGACAATGGCGACGACACCCTGTCGCTCAAAGTGCCCCCCTATCGCGTGGACGTGCGGCGCCAGTGCGACGTGGCGGAAGATATTCTGCGCATATACGGCTACAACAACATAGAGATACCGCAGAGCGTACGCTCGACGCTGTCGTACGCCCCCGACCCCGACAAGGAGAAGATTACGGAGACGATATCCAACTTCCTCTCTCGCGACTGGACCGAGATAATGAGCAACTCGCTCACCTCGTCGGCCTATTACGAGGGGTGCGACATATTCCCGTCGGACTCGGCGGTACGCATTATGAACCCACTCAGCGGCGAGCTCGACGTGATGCGTCAGACGCTTCTTTTCGGTGCGTTGGAGGCTTTGGAGCTTAACGCCAAACGCAAACGCGGCGACGTGCGCATGTACGAGATAGGCAACTGCTACCGCTACGACGGCTCCAAGCGCGACAAGGGCGGTCTTGCCCCCTATTCGCAGGAGCGCATGATAGGCATGCTCGTAAGCGGCGCGACAGGCCCCGTGTCGTGGAACGAGCCGGCGGCATCGTCCGACCTCTTCACACTCAAATCGGCCATAGAGAGCCTGTTCACGCGTCTGTCGCTCGACTTCGGCGAGGCCCGTCTGGAGGCTATGGAGAGCGACCTGTTCAGTCAGGCGGTGTCTGTCACCATACGCGGCAAGAAGATAGGTTTCATGGGCGTGGTGTCGAAGAAGACACGTTCGCGCTTCGACATAAAGAGCGAGGTATATTACGCCGAGCTGAGCTTGGACCAGATCATCCGCATGACGGGTAGCTACAAGCTGACGGTGAAAGAGCTGTCGAAATACCCGGAGGTCAGGCGCGACCTTGCCCTGCTCGTCGACAAGGATGTCGACTTCGCACGTCTGCGCTCCATAGCGTTCGGCACCGAGAAGAAGCTCCTCAAGAGCGTATCGCTGTTCGATGTTTACGAGGGCGACAAGCTCCCCGCCGGCAAGAAGTCGTACGCCCTCGGGTTCATCCTCGAAGACCGCGAAAAGACCCTAACCGACAACGTCATAGACAAAACTATGAACAACCTCATCTACCAGTTTGAACGTCAGGTAGGGGCTGAGATTCGTAAATAACCGGTCGAAGAGATGAAATAACCGGTCGAAAAAAGGCCTGTCGGGATTTTCTCCGACAGGCCTTTTCTTTAATCTTGATGGAGGGCGGTGTCTGGTTTGTAGTCTCCGTACCTTAGTAACGTATGGATAATATAAAAGGCAATCTCTTGATTAAAAAGGAGATGATTCGCAAGTAATTACAAGTTCCCGGACAGCAAATAAAAAGAGCGCTTATGCTTAAGCGCTCTTTCTTTGCATCAGGCCTATTCCCGAAAGGGCTACAACGTTATCCTCGTGCCGCCGCAGTTCTCTTTGCAGATAGCGTCGCAACCGCATATCACCACGCTTTTCACGCCGTTTCTTACGGCATCGAAAGCGTTGTCTATCTTGGGTATCATGCCGCCCGATACGGTGCCGTCCGCGCGTAGCTCGGCATAATGGGCCGGGTCTATGTGCGATATGAGGCTTGCGGGGTCGTCGATGTGTGCCATCACGCCGGCCATCTCGAAACAGTATATCAGCTCCACCTCGTAAACGGACGACAGAGCCACGGCCACGGTGCGGGCCACGGTGTCGGCATTGGTGTTGAGAAGCGTACCCTTGCCGTCGTGTGTGATGGGGGCTATCACGGGCATATATCCCCTCTCTATCAGCATAGATAAGGTACTGACCCCCGTAAGCTCGAGTATAGGGTCGCCTACGAAGCCGTAATCTATTGCGCCGGCAGAGCGTCGTCCGGAGGTTATGGCTCCGCCGTCGGCCCCGCACAGTCCGAACGCATTCATGCCGCGCCCCTGCAACGATGCCGCTATCTTCTTGTTGACAAGTCCTGCATAGACCATCGTCACCACATCGAGCGTCCTCTCGTCGGTGACACGCCGCCCGTCTATCATCTTGGTCTCTATCCCGAGAGCCTTGCTTATCTCGGTGGCCACCTTGCCTCCGCCGTGTACGAGCACGCAAGGCCCCTCCAGTTTTACCAAGTCGTCGAGGAAAGATTCGAGCACCTCCCTGTTGTCGACGACGTTACCGCCTATCTTTATTACTTTCAACATAGCTGCAAATTTATTCCGACATGTTGTCGACAATGATTACACAACGCTGAAACGCCGCGCCGGCCTTGCCGATACCGATGTTATCCGCTACAAAAATAGGGGCTTTTCTATAATATGTCAACATTTTTCCACACAATATCAACCCGATGTCAACAGTGTGACAACCCTTTCTGACAAGATGCCTGACATACACCCGCACCCAACGCGGGGTGCACGCCCGTATGGAGACAAAAAATCGGAGAGTGAAATCACCCTCCGATCTCTATCTTAACCGGTCCGATACTATTTCTTTGCGGCCAGCTGAACTATGTTGCGGAAATATTCCGTGCCCGACAGGCCTGCGATGCCCACCCTCACGGGATAGATGCGCGTGGTGTTGTTCGTCCCTACGTTGTCGGTGAATCCCGATATGGTGAACTCCACTATATTGCCGTTGACCGTCTTGCTCACAGAGAGGCCCTCTATGGGGGTTATGTCGAAGCTGCTTGCGCCCTCCTCTCCCTTGCCTACCTTGAGCCTTATGACCACATTGCCGGGATCTTTAGCGGGCAGATTGCCTTCGGGAGAGATAGACTCCAAAACCATGATAGGCTCCTGACGTATCTGTATCTTCTTTATTATCTCTTTCTGTGTGTCTCCGCCGGCAGATGTCATGTTGTGCAGTATGTTGACGGTGACGGTTCTGTAATCGTTGATGGGTACGTCGGGATCGGAGCTTACGTTGTCGGGCAGGTGTTCGAGCATGAATTTGCCGGTCTGCACGCTCTTGCCTCCCTCCTGCACCGTAGCGATGTCCGTTATGTCGTGATAGTGACCCATGGGGAGCACCTCTATCGAGAAATCTTCGAGCGAATACAGGGTCGATTTTATCGAAAACTCCAAGTTACGGTTACCCATAGTGGAGTAGGGCAACATGCCGTCGTTGTCGATTATCTCCTGCGGGAACTCCACGGTTACGGTAGGCTCGTCCGGCGAGACCTTTATAACCTCTCCGGTGGCGGTGGGACCCTCGCCCCAATCGTCCGGACCTTCGAGCATCACCTCTATCGACCCGCGCATTACAGAGACGTTATATACGTATTTCACATTGGCTTTCAGTGTGTTTTTCTTCTCGTCGTCATATATGGGCAGGTCGCAAGAGTAGCGTTTGGTCTCTACGGTGCCGTCGCTGGCCGTATGTGTCACCAGCACCTCCACCTTGGGCTGTTTCTCGGCCGTGAGCTTGGCCGGAACCACGAGCATATCCACGTTCTCTCCGGTATAGTCCGTAGTCTTGGGCTGCAATACGACGGGAGTCTCATAGTTGCGGAACACGCGGGTGGTGTCGGCGCCCGTCCGTACCGCTACGTTGTCGCGTATGTCGGCGGCTGTCGGAGAGGTCATGTTGTACTCTCCCTTGACATACACACCGCATATTGCGGCGCTCTTTAGCTCCAGCTTGTCGTCGCTTCCCCACTCGTCCGATTTGGCTACACGCAACTGTATGAAGCTGTTGAGGTGCTGCATGGTCATGTTGAGCACGGCTACCGTACCGTCGGCGGTGGGCGCTACGTCGGTAGTGGCGGCCAATGCGTCGTTGAGGAAGAATGCGTTGCTGGCCGACTGGTCGGCGGCTATGTCGTACGTTACCGTCGGGAAGCCTACGAACGACGAGCTCTCGTCGAACGGACTGCCGGCCTCTGATGAGTGCGGATAGTAGGCCATGAAACGCGACTCGGCCGCTACGCCCCCTTGTGTGGCGAAATCGAGCAGAGTGGAGTGGTCCTTGTCGAAGAGTTGCATCCATTTGGTGTTGGCGTTATCGTACTGGAATGCCAGATTCTCCTGAAAAAGATCGCCCGAGCCGGGTGTCCCTGTCGCGGATGCCTTGGTCATGACAAAGACACCGATTTTGTCTTTGTCGGAAAATTTCGTCTTCAGCGGATCGGTATCGTCCCTTTGCGTATAGGTCTTGATATCCCGCAGATTGGATACGTTGGACGGCTCTGCGTTCAGCGCGACGTGTCCATCGTCTGTCTTCAGGCCGTTATTGCGGTCGTTTTTCGCACAACCGGCGGCTACGAAGATCGAAACCAATATTATAAAAACCCTCTTCATAAATAAAATAGATATAGAAACAAACGACTGATTATCAAAAATGTAGTCAATATCCAGCCGCATTTTGTCATATAAATTACCGAGCAAATATACGGAATAAAATATTAAGTGTCAAACCTTTTTACGATTAATTGATGCACTCGTGCGATAAAAAACTCCGGCCTGCAATATACTGTCGGGGTAGCTTCGCTACCTGTGAATATCGGTCTCAATAAAAAAGGAGACACCGAAAGGCATCTCCTTGTGATATTGTGTCGGAAAGGCTATTTTATTCCGAATTTGTCGCGTGTAGCCTGTGACAGGGCGTTCTTGTTGAACGACAGGTTGGTGGTCTTGGCCGCCACGAAGGGGGCCGATACGTAGAAGCAACCGCCGTATAGCTGAGAGGTGCCCCACGAGTTCTTGACCTTATAGAACTTGTTGCCGTTCTGGTCTTTGGCTATGCCGAATATCTGCATGCCGTGGTCGTCGGTGGTGGTGTAGTTGTCGAACATCTCCTGACGCATCTGCTGAGTGACCTTCTTCTCGGGAACGGGCTTGTCGAACTTGTACATCTGTGCGTCTCTCTCGGCGGGGGTGAGGGCCACCCAACGCTGTTGCTCGTTGTTGTCCATGGCCTTTATGTCGGTCTCGGGGAGTACGGCGAAGCCTTTGGTGTAGGCGAAGCCCTTCTCGCTGACATCGGAGCCCCAGCATACGGTGTAGCCGTTTTCGAGCGCTTCGTCCAGCATTGCCATCATGTCGTCCACGGGAACGTTATACGACAGTCCCCATGCCCAGTTGTCGGGTATCTCCAAGGCGAACATCTCGCCGAACGGATGGTGCGAGAACGAGGTTACATCTATGTAGTCGCTGTTGGTGAAGCCTAACTCCTCGGCATAAGAGCGGGGGGTGTAGGTCTTGCCGTCTATCTCGAATGTCTCGGGGCGTTTGCCGAAGTAGGCGTCGAGTATGCCCTCCACACCCTCTATCCATGCGGTTGTAAGGGTTCTGTTGGGGTTCGACACGATGACGTCGGCGTATGCCTTGAGCACTCCGTCCACCTCTCCGTGCACGTGCGAGTCTGTGCCGTAGTTGAGGCCGGGATATACGCTCTCGGGCACTATGCCGTATTTCTCTATCATGTTGGGCACGTCGTGTGCGTTACCGCCCTGACCAAGCTCCGCCTTGCCGTGCATGCGGACGTATTTGAGTATCTTTTCGAGGTAGGCGTGACGAACCACCCACATCTCCGACAGGTCGATGTTCTGCTCCGCCTTGCCGTGTTTCAGCGCATCGCTCTCCAGCACCGCCATGGTAGAGAAGCACCAACAGGTGCCGGAACGCGCTTGGTTGCGCACGTCGGTGATGGGGTTTATCTTCACGTCGGTGAAGACGTAGCCCTGCTCCTCTTTGGGCTGCTCTTTCTTGGCCCTCTTCTGTGCTACCGCTGGAAGCGCGAGTGTCAGTGCCAGTGTCGCGATAATCAGTTTTTTCATATTTGTTATGATTTAATTGTTTGAAGAACTGTTTGAACTGTTTGCGAAAGCGAAAGTAGTCATTTATTTTTAATTTTTCAATAAAAAGCAATATCTTTGTGTATGATAATTTAGGTCTGCGACTATGTTGTCGCCGGCTGTGCCTGTCGCAAAAGCGTGTTTACTTTAAACTTTAATATACAATGAGAGTAATTATCGAGCCCGATTACCTGAAGGTATCCGAATGGGCCGCATCCTACATCGTAAAGAGAATCAACGAGGCCAAACCCACGCCGGAGCATCCTTTCGTGCTCGGTCTGCCCACCGGCAGCACCCCGCTCGGAACATACAAGGAGCTTATCCGTCTCCACAAGGATGGCAAGGTATCTTTCGCCAATGTGGTGACCTTCAATATGGACGAATATGTGGGCATCCCGCAGGACCATCCCCAGAGCTATTACACCTTCATGTGGCAGAACTTCTTCTCTCATATCGACATCAAGAGAGAGAACGTCAACATACTCAACGGCAACGCCCCCAGCCCCGAGAAGGAGTGCGCCGACTACGAGGCCCGCATAAAGAGCTACGGCGGCATAGACCTCTTCATGGGCGGCATAGGTCCCGACGGCCACATCGCATTCAACGAGCCGTGCTCGTCGCTCTCGTCGCGCACCCGCATGAAGACCCTCACGCAGGACACCATCATAGCCAACTCCCGTTTCTTCGAGGGCGATGTCAACAAGGTGCCCAAGACGGCGCTTACCGTAGGCGTAGGTACGATCCTCGACTCCAAGGAGGTGATGATAATAGTCAACGGTTACGGCAAGGCCCGTGCGTTGCAGCAGGGCATAGAGGGCGCGGTGAGCCATATGTGGACCATATCGGCGCTGCAGCTCCATCCCAAAGGAATTATCGTTTGCGACGAAGACGCCACCTCCGACCTTAAAGTCTCTACATACCGATACTTCAAGGATATAGAGAAGGAACACATCGACCCCGCGTCGTTGCGATAGTGCGGAATGTTACCGTAAGAGGCGGCCCGATACGGAGGTCGCCTCTTTCTGTATATGCGTGAACGGTGTTGTGAGGCGCGTCATGATGGCGCGGGCGGAGCCCATGCAGTGACCGCTTCATGAGATGCGACGGCCATCGGTACGGACGGTCGGAAAGCCGCCCGGCGGGCCTGTGCGTAATCTTTGTCCTCCCGACACATCCGAATAAATACTATATTTGAAGCGTAAAAATCCTTATTGCGATGTTCGACATAAAATTCTACGAAACGGTGGTCTCCACCAACGACACGGTACGCTCCCTGCCGACCGGCTCCCTCGTATGGGCCGACGAACAGACCTCCGGACGGGGACAACGCGGCAACAGCTGGGAGAGCGAGCCGGGGGCCAACCTCACATTCTCGTTCACGGTGGCCCCGTCGGGTTTGCGCATGGAGCGTGCTTTCGCCCTCTCCGAGGCGGTGTCGCTCGCAGTGGTCGAGACCCTCGGCGACGTAGGCGTGGAGGCGCGCATAAAGTGGCCCAACGACATATATGTCGGAGATCGCAAGATATGCGGAATATTGATAGAGAACACCGTAAGGGCCAACGGTTACGTAAGTCTGTCGGTGGTGGGCGTGGGGCTGAACGTCAACCAGCGCATCTTTACCGGCGACGCCCCTAACCCCGTCTCTTTGGCGCAACTGACAGGAGGCAGCTGTGACCGCGAGTCGCTTCTGTTGTCGTTCTGTCGCCGCTTCGAGCGACTCTACGGCATGGCGGAGAACGACTACGACGCAATGCACGGCATATATATGGACGCGCTGTATCGTTCCGACGGAGCCTATCCGTTCCGTGAGGCCGCAACCTCGCAGAGGCAGGGACGGCTATTTTACGCGCGTATATTATCCGTGGCGCCCGACGGCGAAATCACTCTGGAGGAGGCCGACGGGAGCCGTTCGGGATACTATTTCAAGGAGATGGAGTTCGTGTTGTAGTGTTCGTGGCGTAACCATTTGTCGGTGAGGTTGTTGCGTGCCATGTCGCAGGGCGGATGATATTCCCGCCATAAAATAACGGAGAGCTGCTACAACGGTAGGGAAAAATGTATATCTTTGTGACTTAATTTATTATAAACATCTCGAAAATGAAAAAACTTTTAATCCTCGGCGGCGTGCTTATGGCTGTCGCTTCGTGCAAGCCCGCCGGCTACACTGTTAACGGTACGGTAGACGCACCCGAAACCGACGGTGCTGTCGTTTACTTCTACAAAGGCACCGCCAACTCTGAAATAATCGACAGCGTGACGATTGCAGAGGGTAAATTCACCTTTACGTCGGTAGTGCCCGACACTCTCGGCCTCTACTCGTTCAGGTCTAAATCTATCAAATCGCTTAGCGGCGTATTCGTGCCCGAAGAGGGTGTCATCACCGTGGTTTACACCGAGAACGAGCCTGTTAAGGTGAGCGGTACCGCCCTTAACGACATCTATCAGGGCTTCTCGGACGCACAAAGGGTGCTTAACGAGGAGTACTCCAAAGCATACGGTAAATTCGCCGAAGCCCGTCAGAAAGGCGAGGAGGATGCGGACTCTCTCCTTCAGGAGCTCAGGGCGGCTATGGACGTACGCACACAGAAATACAAAGAGTATGTAAATAATACCTTCGAGGCCAACAAAGCCAACGTAGTGGGTGTCACTATGGCCGGTATC
>CAMWRR010000004.1 GCA_947176715.1 uncultured Rikenellaceae bacterium
GTCAAACACTTTCCTTTTGGCGGGTTTGAAGCGTAGCGAAAAACCCGGCGGGCCGGAGCCTCCCCCAACGGAGGCCCGCAAGGGAGAGTAACGAAACTATAAGCATTATTAGCTAAAGGTACCCTACTGCATTTTCTGAACTCCCTGCGAGGTGCGGTCCCCCGCAGGCTCCTTTTTCGGTGACGTATCGGAATAATAAAAAAAGCTGAGGAATATAAACCTATTCGTGCCTAAAGGCTGTTTTTATGTTGATTCATACATAATTGTGCGGATGTTTTGAATTTTTATCGGACGGCAATATAAAATTTCATAGCATCTTTCTCTACCCACAAACCAAATAAACTTACCAATAAAGATTCCCCAAATTATAATAACCGCCCCACTCCCGCCGCCTAACGCACGCAAAGTGCTTCAAACCTCTCCCTCGGCATCACCACATTCCACGCACTCAAAAGGGGCTGTGCCCCCTCGTTTTGGTTACTTTGTCGAGTGACAAAGTAACTCCCCCGGAAGGGCCCGCCGGGAGGCTCTCCATGAAATGGTCCGGCTGAAAGCCCCCGCCGGGAGGCATACACCCCACCGCCGTGAGGCTCCTGCAACCAATCGGTACACAATAGAAAAGAGACGATACACTTTTAACGGTGTATCGTCTCTTTTCTATTGTGTGTACCTGACTACTCAGCCGCAGGAGTCTCAGTAGCGGGTGCTTCCGCTGCGGGAGCCTCGGTAGCGGGGGCTGCTTTCTTCTTGGCAGAACGACGGGTTTTGGGTTTCTCAGCCGCTTTGGCAGCGCCTTTGTTCTGAGAGTATACGTCGTTGAAGTCCACGAGCTCAATGAAGCACATGTCGGCGCCGTCGCTCTGACGGAAACCGGTCTTGAGTATACGGGTGTAACCGCCGGGACGACCGGCCACCTTGGGAGCTATCACGCGGAAAAGCTCGGTGGTAGCGTTCTTGTCTTTGAGGTAAGAGAAGACGTTACGACGCGAGGGGGTGGTGTCCGACTTCGACTTGGTTATGATAGGCTCCACGAACATCTTGAGAGCCTTTGCTTTGGCCACGGTAGTGGTGATGCGCTTGTGCATTATGAGCGACACGGCCATGTTAGAGAGCAACGCCTTGCGGTGCGATGCCGTCCTACCGAGGTGATTGATTGTCTTATTGTGTCTCATTTAATTGTTGATTTTTCGACGTTTTCCCGTCTCGGCAATCCGAGCGCCCCGGATACTCCGACTTATCGAAAACGTTCTTAATGTTAAGATTCCGACCTTTGCCAACCGGGAAGTCGCCCCGGCAATGCTTTAGTCCTTATCCAATTTATACTTGGCTACATCCATTCCGAAATGGAGGTTCAGCGTGGTGAGCAGCTCATCAAGCTCCGAGAGCGACTTCTTGCCGAAGTTGCGGAACTTGAGCAGATCGGCGCGCTGGAAGCGAACCAAGTCGCCTATAGTCTCCACCTCAGCGGCTTTCAGACAGTTAAGCGCACGAACGGAGAGATCCTGCTCGGTGAGCTTGGTCTTGAGCAACTGACGCATGTGAAGCACATCTTCGTCGAACTCCTCGGTGGTGGCCTTCTCCTCTACGTCGAGCGTTATACGTTCGTCAGAGAAGAGCATCAGATGCTGAATCAGTATCTTAGCGGCCTCTTTGAGAGCCGTTTTGGGATGTATGGAGCCGTCCGTGGTTATCTCCAAAGTGAGCTTCTCATAGTCGGTCTTCTGCTCCACACGGTAGTTCTCGATATTGATTTTGACATTCTTTATCGGGGTGTGGATAGAGTCTATCGGCAAGAGAGCCACATCGGTATTATCGACGGGACGGTTCTCCTCGGCGGGAACATAACCACGGCCCTTGCCAATGGTCAGCTCCATCTGGAAGCGGGCGTCCGGATCGAGACGGCATATCACGAGCTCGGGATTCAAAACCTTGAAACCGGTCAAGAAGTTGGATATGTAACCGGCTGTAAGCTCGGTAAGCCCTGCCACGTTCACGGTAACCTTCTCGCTGTCGATGTCCTCCGACACCTTAGCGAAACGCACCTGCTTGAGGTTAAGGATAATGTCTATCATCTCCTCCATCACGCCCTTTATGGTGTCGAACTCATGAGCGACACCGGGCACCTTGACGGTGGTTATAGCGTAACCCTCCAACGAAGAGAGCAACACACGACGAAGAGCATTACCGACAGTCATGCCGTACCCGGGCTCGAGCGGACGGAATTCAAAACGTCCGAACTCGGCTGTCGAGTCCAACATAATAACCTTGTCAGGTTTTTGAAAAGCGAGTATTGCCATGATTACTGTTAGTTTTTAATAACTACTACTTAGAGTACAATTCGACGATGAGCTGTTCGTTGATATTCTCGGGAATATCGGCACGCTCGGGCGCCTGAACGAACTTGCCCGTCATCGTCGGGGCATCCCACTCGAGCCAAGAGAAGCGGAGAGAGTTGCCGGTAAGGCTGTTCTGTATCACCTCCATAGACTTGCTCTTCTCGCGCACACCCACGGTCTGACCCGGTTTGAGCGAGTAAGAGGGGATGTTCACCACCTCGCCGTTTACCACTATGTGACGGTGAGAGACGAGCTGACGCGCCGCCGAACGGGTGGGCGCTATGCCGAGACGGTAAACCACGTTGTCGAGACGGCTCTCGAGCAACTTGATGAGGTTCTCGCCCGTCACACCGCTCATGATGTGAGCCATGTGGAACATGCGGCGGAACTGTTTCTCCTGCATGCCGTAGGTGGCTTTAACCTTCTGTTTCTCCTTGAGCTGCACGCCGTACTCAGAGAGCTTTTTGCGCTTGCGGTTAAGGCCGTGCTGTCCCGGAGGGAAATTCTTCTTTTCAAAATATTTGTCGCTACCGAAGATCGGCTCGCCGAACTTTCTGGCGATCTTTGTTTTAGGTCCTATATATCGTCCCATTTGTTAACTTTTTGATTTTACTTTTGGTTAAATAAAAAACTGTGAAGAAGAGGCGTTAATAATCAGACGCGTCTTCTTGCGGGGGGACGACAGCCGTTGTGAGGAAGCGGAGTGACGTCGATAATCTCTATCACCTCTATGCCGGCGCCGTTGATGGTACGGATAGCCGACTCGCGGCCCGCACCCGGACCTTTGACATATACTTTCACCTTGCGGAGCCCCAAGTCGTAAGCAACCTTGGCGCAGTCCTGCGCAGCGGTCTGAGCCGCATACGGGGTGTTCTTCTTAGAGCCGCGGAAACCCATCTTACCGGCAGAGCTCCAGCTTATAACCTGACCTTGCGCATTAGCGAGGGTCACGATCACGTTGTTGAAGGTAGAGTGGATATGGGCCTGGCCTATCGCTTCGACCTTAACGACTTTCTTCTTAACTGTCGTAGTTTTCTTTGCCATTGCTAATTACGATTACTTGGTTGCTTTTTTCTTGTTAGCTACTGTTTTCTTCTTACCCTTGCGAGTACGAGCGTTGTTCTTGGTGCTCTGACCGCGCAGGGGAAGACCCAAACGGTGACGGATGCCGCGATAGCAACCGATATCCATCAGACGCTTGATATTAAGCTGAATAGACGAACGTAGCTCACCTTCAACTTTGTAACCTTCCGAAGCGATGACGTTACGGATAGAGGTAACCTGTTCGTCGCTCCAATCCTTCACCTTGACGTTCTGGTCGATGCCCGCCTTGGAGAGTATCTCCTGCGCGGTGCTCAAACCTATGCCGTAGATGTAGGTGAGGCCTATGACGCCTCTCTTATTTTTCGGTAAATCAACACCAACTATACGTGCCATAAATTTTTCAACTTTGTGTTTTAACGATTAAGGGACTAACCCTGGCGCATTTTCAGCTTGGGATTCTTTTTGCAGATGACGTAGAGACGGCCTTTGCGTCTTACGATCTTGCAATCTTCGCTGCGCTTTTTGATTGATGCTTTAACTTTCATCGAAGATAAATTTTAATCTGTTTTAACCGATTAACACTCCCGACTCTCGGAACTATTTATACCTGAAAGATATACGTCCCTTGCTCAAGTCGTACGGAGACATTTCAACCTTCACCTTATCGCCCGGCAAGATCTTGATGTAGTGCATCCTCATCTTGCCCGATATGTGAGCGGTAATTACATGGCCATTGTCGAGCTCTACACGGAACATCGCGTTTGATAGCGCTTCGATAATAGTACCGTCTTTTTCAATTGCTGCCTGTTTAGCCATTAATTAGAGGTTTGATTTAGTACTGCTTCGATGTAATCAAAGGTTGTGAGTATGTCGGGCTTCCCTACCCCCACGGCCACCGCATATTCGTAATGCGCCGCGGGCTTGCCGTCGCGTGTGCTGACCGTCCAGCCGTCGCGTCCCCAGACCACCTCCCGTCTGCCCATGTTTATCATAGGCTCTATGCAGATGACCATACCCTTCTTGAGCAGGGGACCCCTGCCGCGTGCCCCGTAATTGGGCACCTCCGGGCTCATGTGCATCTGACGTCCGAGACCGTGTCCGACCAATTCGCGAACGACCGAGTATCCGTTCTTCTCGGCATGGCTCTGAACAGCGTTGCCTATATCGCCAACCCTGTTGCCGGCCACAGCCTGCTCGGCACCCCTAACAAGAGCTTCTTTGGTGACAGCCATAAGGCGGCTCACCTCTTCTGCCACATCACCCACACCGAAGGTATAGGCAGAGTCACCGCAAAACCCCTTCATAAACGTACCGCAATCGACAGAGACTATGTCGCCGTCACGCAACTCGTAGTTCCCGGGAATACCGTGCACCACCTGCTCGTTGACCGATATGCAAAGCGTTGCCGGAAAACCCTCATACCCCAAAAAGGCTGGGACCGCTCCGTGAGAACGTATGTAATCCTCTGCTATCCTGTCGAGCTCCTTGGTGGCGATGCCGGGCCTTATGTGCCGGGCAACCTCCGCGAGCGTCTTGGAGACGAGGATGTTGTTCTCTCTGAGGATCTCTATCTCCTCCTGGGTCTTTAATTCAATCATCGAATCTTGTGAATATATATATTGTGCGGTTCGGCACTACATTCCCGAACGACCCTTGATTCTGCCGCTCTTCATCAGGCCGTCGTAGTGACGAAGAAGAAGATAGCTTTCGATCTGCTGCAGGGTATCGAGAATCACACCCACCAAAATCAGCAACGAGGTGCCGCCGAAGAAGTGAGCGAACTGGTTGTTGATACCCAGCTTCATGGCGAAAGCGGGGAGAATCGCGATAATCGCGAGGAAGATCGAACCCGGGAGGGTGATACGCGACATTATCGTGTCGAGGTAGTCGGCCGTCTTCTTACCGGGCTTGACACCGGGTATGAAACCGCCGTTGCGCTTCATGTCTTCGCTCATCATCATCGGGTTGACGGTGATGGCGGTGTAGGAGTAGGTGAAAGCGACTACCAGAAGACCGAAGATGAAGTTGTACCAGAAGCCGGTGTAATCCGCAAACACCGTCGCTATGCCTCTCGTGGCCTCGAAACGCTCGAAGAAGAGCGGAATGAACATGAGAGCCTGTGCGAAGATGATGGGCATCACACCCGCCGCATTGATCTTCATGGGGATGTATTGGCGTGCACCGCCGTATTGCTTGTTGCCGACTATGCGTTTGGCATACTGCACGGGCACCTTGCGTACCGCCTGCACCAAAGCTATGGTGAGGGCGAATATCACGAAGAGCACGAACATCTCTACCACGAACGCCACGGCACCGCCGGTAGACTCGGTGAAACGAGCGAGCAACTCGCCGGCCAGAGCGTAGGGAAGACGAGCGATGATACCCACCATGATGATGAGCGACACGCCGTTACCTATACCCTTGTCGGTGATCTTCTCGCCGAGCCACATCGTGAACATCGTTCCTGCGATAAGCACTATGGTACCCACAGTGTTGAACATGAAGCCGTCTCCCATAACGAACGCCTCGGAGGGCAACTGCGTGTGCAGGTTGATAAGGTATGACGGAGCCTGCACCAACAACACCAGTATGGTGAGATAGCGGGTCCACTGGTTCATCTTGCGACGTCCGCTCTCTCCCTCGCGCTGCATCTTCTGGAAATAGGGGACCAATATACCCAACAGCTGTATCACGATGGATGCCGAGATGTAAGGCATGATACCCAAAGCGAAGATAGAGGCGTTGGAGAACGCACCGCCGCTAAAGATGTTCATCAAGTCGAGCAGACCGTTGCCCTCCACCTGGTTCTGGAGGTTGGCGAGGGCGTTGGGGTCTATGCCCGGCATGGTCACGAAGCTACCCAGACGATATATCAAGATGATGCCCAGAGTGTAGACGATACGCTTTCTGAGCTCCTCTATCTTGAATATATTCTTCAGGGTTTCGATTAGTTTCTTCATCGAACTAAAGTTTTATTGCTTGACCTTCTTTGGCTTCGATAGCGGCTACGGCACCTTTTGAGAATGCGTGAGCCGACACCGTAAGTTTGTTTTTCAACTCGCCCGAACCGAGGATCTTGACCCTGTCGTTCTTAGAGACGAAACCGGCCTCTATAAGGGTGTCTACGTTGATCTCGCTGACGCCTCTTTTTGCGGCGATCTCTTCGAGAGTGCAGATATTGACAGCCTTATACTCTATACGGTTTATATTCTTGAAACCGAATTTGGGAAGACGACGCTGGAGCGGCATCTGACCGCCCTCGAAACCGCGCTTGCTCGAATAGCCCGAACGCGATTTGGCACCTTTATGACCGCGGGTAGAAGTTCCGCCGTAACCGGAGCCCTGGCCGCGACCGATACGTTTCTCCGACTTTACCGAACCCTTCGCGGGTTTCAAATTACTTAAATTCATCGTTATATACGGTATAAAAGGATTATTTACTTGACTTCTTCGACCTTCACAAGATGAGAAACCTTGTTCACCATGCCGAGGATGATGGCAGAAGCCTCATGCTCTACAGTGTGGTTCATCTTATGGAGACCCAGCGAATCGAGATTGCGCTTCTGTATCTTGGTGGCGCCGATTCGGCTTTTAGTCTGTGTTATCTTGATCTTTGCCATTGTTTCTTAAGATTAACCGTTAAACACTTTGTCGAGCGACACGCCACGGGTCTCGGCTATGCTGTAAGCGTCACGGAGCTCGCCCAATGCGGCTACCGTAGCCTTAACCAAGTTGTGGGGGTTGGAAGAACCCTTGCTCTTGGCAAGCACGTTGCTGATACCCACGCTCTCGAGAACGGCACGCATCGCACCGCCGGCCTTTACACCGGTACCGGGAGCGGCAGGACGCAGAAGCACCAGCGAACCGCTGTAACGACACTCCTGTTCGTGAGGTATGGTACCCTTGAGAACCGGAACCTTGATGAGGTTCTTCTTTGCATCCTCCACGCCTTTGGCGATGGCGGCGGTGACCTCGTTGGCCTTGCCGAGGCCGTAGCCTACGATGCCGTTTTCGTTACCTACCACCACGATGGCCGAGAAGGTGAAGGTACGACCGCCCTTGGTCACCTTGGTAACGCGCTGTATGCTCACGAGCCTGTCTTTGAGCTCGATATCGCTAGTTCTTACTTTCTTTATGTTGCTATTTGACATATCCCATTAGAATTTAAGGCCGCCCTCTCTGGCAGCGTCAGCTAACATTTTAACCCGACCGTGGTAGAGATAACCGTTACGGTCGAACGATACGGTGGTGATGCCCTTCTCGGCAGAACGTTTGGCAGCCAGCTTGCCCACGATGGCGGCAACCTCGCTCTTGTTCTTGCCGGCAACCTCGCCCGCTATCTCCGCATCTTTGGAAGAGGCGGCTACGAGAGTAGAACCCGACAGGTCATCGATAATCTGAACGTAGATCTGCTTGTTGCTTCTGAAAACAGACATACGAGGCCTTTCGGCAGTGCCGCTAACCACCTTGCGGATACGCATCTTGATGCGTGCTCTTCTTTGTATTTTATTAAGCGCCATAATCTATAACTATTTAGCATTAGCAGACTTACCCGCCTTACGTCTGATAACTTCACCGACGAAGCGAATACCTTTACCTTTGTAGGGCTCCGGTTTGCGGAGAGAACGTATCTTGGCCGCAACCTGACCCAAAAGCTGCTTGTCGGCAGACTTGAGCGTGAGGATGGGGTTACCCTTCTTCTCTGCGAATACCTCCGCCTTAACCTCTGCGGGGAGCTGCAAATGGATATCGTGAGAGAAACCGAGGCTCATCTCGAGGATCTGACCTTTGGCCTCGACCTTGTAGCCGACACCGATGAACTCCTGTTTCTTTTCATAACCTTCCGATACGCCTACGACCATGTTGTGAACCAACGCGCGGTAGAGACCGTGCATAGAACGGTGACGGGGTTGGTTAGTCGGGCGTGTGAAGACCAGTGAGTCACCCTCCTGCTTTACGGTGATATCAGAATCCACCTTCTGCGAGAGTGTTCCAAGAGGCCCTTTAACGCTTACCGTGTTATCCGGAGCTATGGTCACGGTAACACCTTTAGGCAAGTTTACAGGAGCTTTACCAATTCTTGACATTTTTCTAAACTTTAGTAAATATAACACAATACTTCACCGCCGACATTCTCGACACGTGCGGTCTTGTCCGTCATGATGCCCTTAGAGGTCGACAAAATGGCGATACCCAGACCGTTCAACACACGGGGCATCTCGGCGCACGACGAGTAGCGGCGCAGACCGGGACGGCTCACACGTTTGAGGTATTTGATCGCCGGAGTCTTAGTTACCGGGTGGTACTTCAGAGCGATCTTGATCTGCTCGTGACCGCGTTCGTCGGTAACGAATTTGTAGGCGAGGATGTAACCCTGCTCGTGAAGAATGCGGGTTATCTCCTTTTTCATCTTAGATGCGGGAGCTTCAACCACCTTGTGGTTGGCTTTCACCGCGTTCCTGACTCTCGTCAGGAAATCCGCAATAGGATCTGTCATTACAAAAAACAATTAGCGAAGCAGTATATCAACCGCCTGACACACATGCCGTTAGCACAGTATCGGGCCATCGATACTTACTCCAGTTAATAACTAAAAGTAGGCAAAGGTAAACATTTTTTCCGATTGCACAAAAAAATGTACGCTCATTATGTGGTTTTTAGGCCCGATTCGCGTTCGGATTGTCTACGGTTTGTCCCGTGGTCGATTCCGGATTGTCTTCCGGTCGTTTTCGGAGCGGATAAGGAGTGTTTCAGACTGATATATCTTTAGGATTACGAGCATGTTCAGCGAAGAAACGGAAGACAAAAACCGTATGCCCATAACCGAGCGTTCCAAAATTCGCCTACATCCTGCCTTCTTCAAGATTTTCACGACATCGAAACGGGCAATACGGGCATTATTCGTAGAGTTCTTGCCCATGAACAATAAAAAACATGGACTCCACTCTACCATATCAGTACCGAGGTCCTAGACTACCTTGCAATATATACGGAGAATGAAGCCCACGCATGACAAAACACACGCAGGACATCACATCCATCCATATTGCAACGAAAGTGTCTAGGTTTCGGCACCGGAATGTTAATATGTCCTTGCACATCCGAATTACGGACATGCAGCTTTCACAAATATAGCGATTTTTATTTTATCTCATACATCATGTATTAATCTTTAACGAACTCCAAGCCGAGAACATATATATGCGGGCTATACTTAAAAGCGCTGTTAGACATGTCGGGGGTAAACGGATCGGTGCAATATCTCATCACTTTATATTCGGTATCGTACCACGACTCGCCGACAGCCACCAACGGGACCTTACATTTGTCGGTATCACACACCATATTCTCGAACGGCATAACCTTATAGAACGGTGTCAGCGAATCTCTCTTATCGAAACAGAGCGGAGGGAAACCTATACTCATCTTCCCGTAGATATCTAACTTCACACCTACCTTATTGTCGCCTTCGAGCGGCATCTTTACTATGACCGCCACCTTGTCGTAATAATAGACGGTGTCGGTATCGGACACGGGCTTGGGCATGGCTTTTGCCATAGCGGCACGTTCGTCCGGGTCGGTAGGGATGAGTGTCGACAGAGTACCCAAACCCAAGTAATGTTTGTTCTCATCGGTCAGCTTCCCGTCCTTGTATTCATCCACATAAAACCGCACGTTATAACCGGTACCGGTTATAATCTCGGCCACATCGAAACGGAACGGCTTGATACCCAATACATCGAGGCATTCCGAAATCTCCGCCATAGTAATCTCTTCCCTCTTTACGGATGTAGGACTCTGGGCCAAAGCGGACATAGCACCGCAAAGCATCGCTAAAAACAACAGACTCTTTCTCATATTCACACAATAGTTAACAATTTTAGTAGTATTTATTACAATATACACGTTGATGCAAATATATCAAATTTATACAATACCCGAATAATATATCGCAAAAAATTTCTCAGGTTTTTAGCGGCGACGGAGAGTGGCCCATACGTCACGCCTCGGGTCCTCCAATCGGAAAGGTCTACGGGCCTCGTTGCCCCGGACCGAGTCAAGACGACTTCATATCAATACCCCTGACGATACATCACCACTCCACCGCTGAACATATCAAAGCTCCCACACCTACCCACACCGCCACACGAACCCGAAGTGCTTCAACCCCACGTATACGGCATCACCTTGCATCACGCCTCTCAAAAGGGGCTGTGCCCCCTCGTTTTGGTTACTTTGTCGAGTGACAAAGGAACTCCCCCGGAAGGGCCCGCCGGGAGGCCCCTCGGAGAGTCCGTCTGAAAACCCAACCCCACCAAGAAAGCGAGCCGGTAGTTTTTCTACATAAAAAAAGAGGGCTGAATCCAAAAATTCAGCCCTCTTTTTTTATGTAGAAAACTACCAGCTCGCTTTCTTAACGCCCGGGATGAGGCCGTTAGAGGCCATTTCGCGGAACTGTATTCGGCTTATGCCGAACAGGCGCATGTAGCCTTTGGGACGACCGGTCATCTTGCAACGGTTGTGCAATCTGATGGGGTTTGAGTTGCGGGGCAGAGCGGCCAAACCTGCGAAGTCGCCGGCCGCTTTGAGAGCGG
Organism: uncultured Rikenellaceae bacterium; assembly: GCA_947176715.1. Classification (GTDB taxonomy): domain Bacteria; phylum Bacteroidota; class Bacteroidia; order Bacteroidales; family Rikenellaceae; genus CASDZP01. The sequence goes on from CAMWRR010000004.1 coordinate 10,976, forward strand.
CGCGTTTGGCAGCATATTTCTCAACGAGTTTAAGACGCTTAACCTCGCGTGCTTTCATCGATTCTTTTGCCATGACACTTAGTTTTTAGCGTTTTTAAAGGGGATACCGAAGTGCTTGAGCAGAGCGTAAGCCTCTTCGTCGTTCTTTGCCGAGGTCACGAACGTGATCTCGAGACCGAGGATCTTGCTCACCTTGTCGATATCGATCTCGGGGAATATGATCTGCTCGGTGACGCCGAGGGTGTAGTTACCCTGACCGTCGAACTTGTCGCTCACACCTTTGAAGTCGCGTATGCGGGGCAGAGATATGGCGATGAGACGTTCGAGGAACTCATACATACGCTCACGTCTCAGAGTCACGCGTATACCGATGGGCATACCCTTACGCAACTTGAAGTTAGAAATATCCTTACGTGAACGGGTGAGTACCGCTTTCTGACCGGCGATGAGTGTAAGCTCCTCCTGAGCTGTCTCAATGAGCTTCTTGTCGGCGGTAGCCTGACCGATACCCTGGTTGAGCACAATCTTCGTGAGACGCGGAACCTGCATCACGCTTTTGTAACCGAACTCCTTCTGCAAGGCGGGAAGAATCTCCTCTTTGTATTTTGTCTTAAGTGAAGGTACGTACTGCATTACTTAATCTCCTCCCCTGATTTTTTAGAGTAACGAACTAATTTACCGTTATCACCCATGCGACGGCCTATGCGAGTGGGCTTACCGCTCTTGGGGTCGACCACCTGAAGGTTGTCGATAGCGATGGGAGCCTCCTGCTTTACGATGCCGCCCTGAGGGTTCTTGGCATTGGGTTTGGTGTGCTTGCTGACCATGTTGACACCTTCGACTACGGCACGTCTCTTGTCGACGAGAACCTCGAGCACCTTGCCCTGCTGGCCACGGTTGTCGCCGGCATTGACATAGACGGTGTCGCCCTTTTTGATATGTAATTTAACTGACATCTCTTTAAATGTTTTAGGGTTACAACACTTCCGGAGCAAGTGAAACTATCTTCATGTAAGAGTCGCGAAGCTCGCGGGCCACGGGGCCGAAGATACGGGTACCGCGGATCTCGCCCTGGTTGTTGAGAAGAACCACCGCATTGTCCGAGAAACGGATGTAAGAGCCGTCTGCGCGACGCACCTCTTTGGTAGTTCTGACCACAACCGCCTTAGAGACGGTACCTTTCTTGACATCTCCCGAAGGGGTGGCGCTCTTGACAGCAACCACTATTTTATCGCCGATAGATGCGTAACGACGCTTTGTACCGCCGAGCACGCGTATGCAGAGCACCTCTTTGGCACCGCTGTTATCAGCTACTGTAAGTCTGCTTTCTTGCTGTATCATGACTATTTAGCCCTTTCTATTATTTCAACTAATCTCCAACGTTTCGTCTTGCTAAGAGGACGCGTCTCCATAATCTTTACAGTGTCGCCTTCGTTGCACTCGTTCTTTTCGTCGTGAGCGACGAACTTGGTGGTCTTGTTGACAAACTTACCGTATATGGGGTGCTTTACTTTTCTCTTAACTGCAACAACGATAGAACTCTGCATCTTGTTGCTGACAACCACGCCGATTCTCTCTTTTCTAAGATTTCTTTCCATCTTCTTAAAATTAATTTTGTTTCTGACGGAGGATAGTGAGCATGCGAGCTATATCCTTGCGCGTTTTGTTGATAGTGGTAGAATTCTCTATCGGTGAGACAGAGTGGTTGATCTTCATCTGATTGAGAGCGGCTTTCTGAGCTTCAATTCTTTCTGTCAGATCCTGAACCGACAGTTCTCTGATTTCTGCTGTTTTCATTTTTCGACAAATTAAATTGAGGTTTCAGAATAGTCGTGTCTTACGACGAACTTGGTCACGATGGGAAGCTTCTGCGCGCCGAGACGGAGCGCCTCCTTTGCCACCTCCATGGGCACACCCTCTATCTCTATGAGGATACGTCCGGGGGTAACCGGAGCCACGAACCCTTCGGGAGAACCTTTACCTTTACCCATACGCACTTCGGCGGGCTTCTTGGTTATAGGCTTGTCGGGGAATATCTTGATCCATATCTGACCTTCACGTTTCATGTGACGCACGATGGCCTGACGGGCAGCTTCTATCTGGCGACCGGTGATCCAGGCCTTATCGAGAGCCTTGATACCGAACGAACCGAAAGCCAGCTGGTTGCCTCTCTGAGCCAGACCCTTCATGCGGCCTTTCTGCATTCTTCTGAACTTTGTCTTTTTTGGCTGTAACATGATTTTCTATTTTTTTAGTCTGACTACTTGCTTGCTTTTCTCTTGGCACCGCCGCGTTTGCCGCCACGACCGCCGGCCGCAGGACGTTCGCCGCCGCGAGAGGCCACCTGCGAGGGAGCCGAACCGGCCACGGGAGAGAGGTCGCGTTTGCCGTAAACCTCGCCGTTGCATATCCACACCTTGATACCGAGAAGCCCTACCTTGGTGAGTGCCTCAGAGAGAGCGTAATCAACGTCCGCACGGAAAGTGTGCAAGGGTATGCGACCCTCTTTGTAAGTTTCCGAACGAGCCATCTCGGCGCCGCCTACACGACCTGAGATCTGTATCTTGACACCCTCGGCGCCCATACGCATGGTAGAGGCGATAGCCGTCTTGATGGCACGGCGGTAAGAGATACGGCCCTCCACCTGACGGGCGATGTTGCTGCCGACGATAACAGAGTCGAGCTCGGGACGCTTAACCTCGAAGATGTTTATCTGAACATCCTTCTTGGTGAGCTTCTTGAGCTCCTCTTTGAGCTTGTCTACCTCGCCGCCGCCCTTGCCGATGATGATACCGGGACGTGCGGTGCTGATGGTAACGGTCACCAGCTTCAAGGTACGCTCGATGATTATCTTCGATACGCTCGCCTTCTGCAGACGGGCATTGAGATACTCGCGTATCTTGGCGTCTTCTATCAGTTTGGAAGAAAAATCTTTCTTGTTACCGAACCACGATGAATCCCAACCGCGGATGATACCAAGTCTGTTTGCTATAGGATTAACTTTCTGTCCCATCTCGATTATTCGTTTTCGGGTTCAACTTTGCCGACCACTAAGGTGACATGGTTCGATCTCTTGCGTATCCTGTGAGCACGACCCTGAGGAGCGGGCTGGATACGTTTTATCATGCGGCCGCCGTCTACGTAGATCTCGCTGACGCAGAGCTTGGTATCTTCTACGCGTACGCCCTCGTTCTTAGCCTCCCAGTTGGCGATGGCCGAACGGAGCAACTTCTCGAGACGTACAGAGGCCTCTTTCTTGCTGTAACGCAACAGGGCCAGCGCGCGATTGATCTCAACGCCTCTTATCATGTCGGCCACCAGACGCATCTTGCGGGGAGAGGTGGGACAGTTACGAAGGATCGCGATGGCTTTCTGCTTCTTGGCTGCTTTCAGCTTCTGAGCTGATATGCTTTTTCTTGCACCCATTATTGACTAAAATTACCTGTTTAAACTACTTTTTCTTATTGCCGCCATGACCGCGGAACGTTCTGGTGGGAGCAAATTCGCCGAGCTTGTGACCTACCATGTTCTCGGTCACATAGACGGGGATGAACTTGTTGCCGTTGTGAACCGCTACGGTATGACCCACGAAATCGGGAGATATCATACTCGCGCGCGACCATGTTTTGATTACCGACTTCTTGCCGGAAGCGTTCTGTGCGAGAACCTTGTTCTCCAACTTAGGCTCGATATACGGCCCTTTTTTAAGTGAACGACTCATATTACGCTACTTTTTTTTCGTGACTACTTCTTCCTCTTAGAGATGATATACTTGCTTGTGGTCTTTTTGGGATCACGGGTCTTGTAACCCTTAGCAAGCAAACCTTTGCGCGAACGGGGATGACCGCCGGAAGCACGGCCTTCGCCACCACCCATGGGGTGATCGACGGGGTTCATCGAGACGCCTCGGTTGCGCGGACGACGGCCGAGGTGACGACGACGACCCGCCTTACCGTGGCTCTCGAGGCTGTGGTCGGGGTTGGAAACGGTGCCGACTGTTGCGCGGCAGGTCACCAACACCATCCTCGTTTCGCCTGAAGGAAGTTTGATGATAGCGTATTTGCCTTCACGGGCAAGAAGCTGGGCATAAGAACCGGCGCTACGTGCCATAACGGCACCCTGACCGGGTTTCAGCTCAATATTATGGATAACTGTACCAAGAGGTATTTCGCTCAGGAAGAGAGTATTGCCGAGCTCGGGAGCTACACCCTCGCCGCTCTGTATCTTCTGACCTACCTGCAGGCCGTTGGGAGCGACGATGTAACGTTTTTCGCCGTCGGCATAGGCTACCAGCGCGATACGTGCCGAACGGTTGGGGTCGTACTCGATGGTCTTCACAACAGCCGCCATACCGTCCTTATCGCGTTTGAAGTCGATCATACGGTACATCTTCTTGTGGCCGCCGCCTATGTAGCGAACGGTCATCTTACCGCTGTTGTTACGGCCGCCGGTGCTCTTGAGCGGACAAAGCAACGACTTTTCGGGTTTAGACGAGGTAATGTCGTCGAAAGTGCCAATGATTTTATGTCTCTGACCCGGAGTAGTGGGTTTGAACTTTCTTACTGCCATCTCTGCTAGATATTACTGTAAAAATCTATCTTATCACCGCTTTTGAGGGTAACAATCGCTTTTTTGGTGTTGTTGGTGCGACCTACGAGCATACCTGTCTTGGTGTAACGGCTTTTGACCTTACCCATGTAGTTCATAGTGTTCACGTCGGTAACCACAACCCCGTACATCTGCTCGACGGCGGTTTTGATTTGCAACTTGTTAGCCTTGCAGTTCACAATAAAACCGTATCTGTTCAATTTATCGCCTTGAACGGACATTTTTTCGGTCAAGATAGGCTTAATTAATATTTCCATTTTCACAAAAGTCTATTGTTTGAAGTTATTTGAATTTTAATGAAATTTTTATTGAAGACTATTTTCGAGCCATTTTTTTCGGATTTTTATGTTGCATAGCAGGTCCTATGTGACCTAAAAATGCGGACAAAATGGCCGAAAAGAGACTTTAAGAAAAGTTTTGATTAAATTTTAAACAACTTCTTATAGTCCGAACATCTGGTTGACCGCCTCTACCGAAGTCTCGGTCATGAGCACCGCAGCGGCGTTGAGAACGTCGTAGGTGTTCAGGTTCGACGCGGGTATAACCTTTACGTTCTTGAGGTTACGTGTAGAGAGCGCTATGTTCTTGTCGGTCTCGTGCGTAACCACCAAAAGTTTCTTTTCAGAGAGGCCGAGGTTTTTGGCCGCAGAGATGAACTCTTTGGTTTTGGGAGCCTCGAAGGTGAAGTTCTCCACAACGGTGATGGCAGAGTCTTTCGCCTTGTAGCTGAGCGCGCTCTTGCGGGCGAGCTGTTTGAGCTTCTTGTTGAGCTTGAAGCTGTAGTCGCGGGGGACGGGACCGAATACGCGACCGCCGCCTACGAACACGGGCGAGAGGATGCTGCCCGAACGAGCACCGCCGGTACCTTTCTGTTTCTTGAGCTTTCTGGTAGAGCCGGCAACCTCGTTGCGCTGTTTGGCTTTGTGAGTGCCCTGACGCTGGTTGGCCAGATACTGTTTCACGTCCAGATATATCGCATGGTTGTTAGGCTCCACAGCGAAGATAGCGTCGTTGAGAACGACCTTCTTGCCGGTCTCCTTACCTGCGATGTTAAATACTGATAATTCCATCTTCGTTAGTCTTCGATTAATAAGTAAGAACCCTTGGCGCCCGGAATAGAACCCTTCACGAGGAGAAGGTTGTTTTCGGGAATCACCTTTAGAATTTTAAGGTTGAGAACCTTAACCTGGTCGCCGCCTGTGCGTCCGGCAAGACGTTTGCCCTTGAAGACACGAGAAGGATAAGACGATGCACCGAGCGAACCGGGAGCGCGCAGACGGTTGTGCTGACCGTGAGTCTGACCGCCGACGCCGCCGAAACCGTGACGTTTCACAACGCCCTGGAAACCTTTACCTTTCGATACGCCGGTCACATCCACCCAGTCGCCCTCCTCGAACATTTCGACAGTAACGGTGTCGCCGAGATTGAGCTCTTCGTCGAACGACTTGAACTCAGAGAGCTTGCGTTTGGGGGTGGTGTTCGCCTTAGCGAAGTGACCCAACATCGCCTTGCTGGTGTGTTTTTCCTTCTTTTCGTCATAGGCAATCTGCACGGCGCTGTAGCCATCTTTCTCTACCGTGCGGATTTGCGTAACAACACAGGGACCAGCCTCAATAACAGTGCATGGTATGTTTTTACCCTCGGCACTGAAAACGGAAGTCATTCCGATTTTTTTTCCAATTAGTCCTGACATTTCGCAGTTCTATTAAAAAATTTGATTAACGTTTTGTCCGTATCTCCGGGGATTTGCGATCGTCGCGACCTGCCTCCTCCGGCAGACATAGGGACATTTTTTCATATCTTAATTTTCAGCGGCAAAGGCCATCCCCGCAAAAGGGACGGCCGCTTGCCCCGAAAAGTTCATCACACCTTGATCTCGACCTCTACGCCAGAGGGAAGCTCGAGCTTCATCAGAGCGTCGATAGTCTTGGGAGTAGAGCTGTAGATGTCGAGGATACGTTTGAACGTGCTCAACTGGAACTGCTCGCGAGACTTCTTGTTGACGAAAGTCGAACGGTTGATGGTGAAAATCTTTTTCTGCGTGGGCAGGGGTATGGGACCGCTTACCACAGCACCGGTAGATTTGACCGTCTTGACGATCTTGTCGGCCGATTTATCGACCAAGTTGTGATCGTACGATTTAAGTTTTATTCTAATCTTCTGACTCATGATCGCTGTTTTTATTCAATATCTTTAACTCGGCCGCTCGATTTCTCGATGATCTCCTTGGCCACGTTGGCGGGAACCTCCGAGAACTGCGCGAACTCCATTGAAGAGGTCGCACGACCCGATGAAATGGTACGGAGCACGGTCACATAACCGAACATCTCTGAAAGGGGCACCTTGGCCTTGACCACGCGTGCGTTACCTTTCGATTCCATACCGCTCACCTGACCGCGACGTTTGTTAAGGTCGCCGATGATGTCACCCATGTTCTCCTCGGGTGTCACCACCTCCACGTTCATGATGGGCTCCATGATAACGGGACCGGCGCTCTTTGAAGCGACACGGAAACCGTTGCGGGCGCATATCTCGAACGAGAGCTGGTCTGAATCGACCGGGTGGAACGAACCGTCTATCAGGGTCACCTTCATAGAGTCTACCGAGTAGCCTGCGAGGGGACCGTTGGACATTGCCGACTCGAAACCTTTCTGAACCGCGGGGATAAACTCCTTGGGGATGTTACCGCCCTTGACGGTGTCCTCGAATATGAGTCCTGTCTTTTCGGGATCGTCAGAAGGACCTATCTCGAAGATGATATCGGCGAACTTACCGCGACCACCGGTCTGTTTCTTGAACACCTCGCGGTGCTGGAACTTCTTGGTGAGCGCCTCTTTGTAGTTGACCTGGGGAGCACCCTGGCTGATCTCCACACCGAATTCGCGACGCAGACGGTCTACGATGACCTCGAGGTGAAGCTCACCCATACCGCTGATGACGGTCTGGCCAGAATCCTCGTCGGTCTTGACGGTGAAGGTGGGGTCCTCCTCGGCCAGCTTACCCAGCGCGATGCCGAGCTTGTCGAGGTCTTTCTGAGTCTTGGGCTCTACCGCAAGACCTATCACAGGCTCGGGGAAGGTCATAGACTCGAGTACGATGGGTTTGTTCTCGTCGCAGAGGGTATCGCCGGTGCGGATATCTTTGAAACCGACAGCCGCGCAGATGTCGCCCGCAGAGACGAACTCGATGGGGTTCTGCTTGTTGGCGTGCATCTGATAGAGGCGAGATATACGCTCTTTCTTGCCCGAACGGCTGTTGAACGTATAAGAGCCTGCATCGAGCTTACCCGAGTAGGCGCGGATGAATGCCAGACGGCCCACGAACGGGTCGGTAGCGATCTTGAATGCGAGACCTGCGAAAGGCTCGTCTTCCGAGGGGTGGCGAACCACCTCGTTGCCCTCGAGGTCATGGCCTACGACCGCCTCTACGTCCATGGGAGAGGGGAGGTAGGCAACGATGCTGTCGAGCAACAGCTGTACGCCCTTGTTCTTGAACGAAGAGCCGCAAAGCATGGGCACCACGCTCATGTTGATGGTAGCCGTGCGGAGGGCCTTGATTATCTCCTCGGGGGTGATGGAATCGGGATCCTCGAAGAACTTCTCCATCAATGCGTCGTCCGAAGCGGCGATCTCCTCGATGAGCTTGGCGCGCCACTCGGCCGCCTCAGATGCCATGTGGGCGGGTATCTCCTCGTAGTTGAAGTTATCGCGCACCGTCTTATCGTCGAAGTAGATGATGGCACGGTTGTGGATAAGGTCCACGAGGCCCTCGAACTTATCTTCGGCGCCTATCGGCAACACGATGGGAAGCGCGTTGGCACCGAGACGTTCGTGCACCTGCGACACTACGCTGAGGAAGTCGGCGCCGGTACGGTCCATCTTGTTGACGTAACCTATACGGGGCACGTTGTATTTGTCTGCCTGACGCCACACTGTCTCGCTCTGGGGCTCAACGCCGCCTACGGCACAGAAGGTAGCGACAGCACCGTCGAGCACACGAAGCGAACGCTCCACCTCAACGGTGAAGTCGACGTGACCCGGGGTGTCGATGATATTGATCTGGTATGTTTTGTCGTCGTATTTCCAGAAGGTAGTGGTAGCGGCCGAGGTGATGGTTATGCCTCGCTCCTGCTCCTGTACCATCCAGTCCATGGTGGCTGCACCCTCGTGCACCTCGCCCACCTTGTGAGTCTTACCTGTGTAGAAAAGAATACGCTCGGACGTGGTAGTCTTGCCCGCATCGATGTGGGCCATGATACCGATATTTCTGGTAAAATGAAGGTCTCTTGCCATCTTCTTATCCTTTCAGGTTAAAATCTAAAGTGAGCGAATGCTTTGTTGGCCTCGGCCATACGGTGCATCTCCTCCTTACGTTTGAACGCACCGCCCTCTTCGTTGAAGGCGGCTATTATTTCCGCAGCAAGCTTTTCAGCCATTGAACGACCGGCGCGCTTGTGTGCATAGAGGATGAGGTTCTTCATGCTCAAAGAGACTTTACGCTCCGCACGCACTTCGGTCGGGACCTGGAATGTCGCCCCTCCGACGCGGCGAGACTTAACCTCAACCTGCGGAGTTACATTTTCGAGGGCCTTCTTCCAAATCTCCAATGGAGCCTTATCAGAGTCCTTCATCTTCTCGCCTACAGTATCTATCGCATCATAGAAGATAGTGTAAGCAATACTCTTCTTACCATCCAGCATAAGGTTGTTGACGAAACGGGTTACCAAAACATCGCCAAACTTAGGATCCGGAAGTAGAATTCGCTTTTTAGGCTTCGCTTTTCTCATTGCTTCAAATTGACTTTTTTAAAACGCTTTGTTTACTATTTGCCTTTGGTCGCACCTGCCTTGGGCTTCTTGGTGCCGTACTTTGAACGGCGCTGGTTGCGACCGTCTACGCCGGCAGCGTCGAGGGCACCGCGAACCAAGTGATAACGCACACCGGGGAGGTCTTTGACACGACCGCCGCGCACGAGCACGATTGAGTGTTCCTGAAGGTTGTGACCTTCGCCGGGGATGTAGGCGTTGACCTCTTTCCCGTTGGTTAAACGCACACGCGCAACCTTACGCATGGCAGAGTTCGGCTTTTTGGGGGTGGTGGTATACACCCTTACGCAAACGCCGCGTCGCTGAGGACATGAATCCAAGGCAGGAGACTTACTCTTGTCCTCGATCTTCAGACGTCCTTTTCTGACTAACTGTTGAATTGTAGGCATTTTAAAGTTTTAAAAGTTACTACGTTTTTTGTTTTCAAGCGTCGACAAAACACTTTTTCGGACCACAAAGATACTGCATTATTTTCTTACTACCAAACACTTTCGCCTCTTTTTCGTTGATTATCACTCTCTTTTGAATTTCAGAGAAACACCACCCAAACACAATACATTATTAATCAATCAATTACATCCAAGACAACATTTAACAACCTCTTCATTTAAATATATTTTAGTATCTTTGACCAACACAAACACACAACCATGCCCAACCAACTTCCTATCGACATAAAACAACTTTTGAGCGGCACAACCATAGAAAGCAACCGTATCGAATTCAAAGAAGGATGGAACCCCAAAACCATATACCGCTCCATTTGCGCATTTGCCAACGACTTCGACAACATAGGCGGAGGATATATCATAATAGGAGCCGAAGAGAAGAACGGTCGTGCCATACGTCCTGTCAAAGGGCTCAATGTCGACCAGATAGACTATATACAACGACAGATACTGAACTTCAACAGACTTTTAAGTCCCGAATATTTCCCCAAGATCTACATAGAAGACATAGACAATAAAAAAATAGTCGTATTATGGATACCGGGAGGCTCCAACCGCCCGTACAAAGTTCCAGACGATGTAAACGCGAAAGAAAAACATTACAATTACTATATACGATACAACTCATCATCCATTGTTCCGAACCATGAACAAGAGAGCGAACTGATAAACCTGTGCAATCATATCCCGTTCGACGACAGAGCCAACACCATGGCATCGCTGAACGACATATCCATGGTATTGGTCCGTGATTTTCTCGTAGAGACCAAAAGCAAACTCGTAGAACAGATAGAACACGCCAGACTGTCCGAAATCATGCAACAGATGGACTTGGTTGCAGGACCACAGGAGAGGTTATATCCGAAAAACATCGCATTAATGATGTTCTGCGACCACATGGAAAAGTTCTTTCCCTACTCAAAAGTCGACATCGTGATATATCCCAACGGTAAAGACAATGACCCGTCAAACATTCAAGAGATTCCGTCTATCACAGGGCCGGTTCATCTGATGATAAGGGATACGATGAAATATCTAAAAAACAACGTGATAAGCGAAACGATTGTCAAACTACCGGAACAAGCCGAATCGAAAAAGTTTTTCAACTACCCGTATCAAGCGCTCGAAGAGGCCGTGGTTAACGCCTTATATCACCGCAACTATCAAGAACGCGAACCGGTAGAAATATCCATCGAACCGGACAAAATAACCATAATAAGCTACAACGGACCAGACAGGTCGATAAAGACGGAAGACTTTAAAGCAGGCAACATCAGAGCAAGAAGATACAGAAACCGCAAACTCGGAGACTTTCTCAAAGAGTTAGACCTGACAGAGGGTAGGGCAACCGGCATACCTTCAATCAAGAAAGCACTGAAAGACAACGGTTCTCCGACAGCCATATTCGATACCAATGAAGAACGCAGTTATTTCTTAATTGAGATACCGTGTCATCCATATTTTATCAAGTCAACTATTGTCGAACTTCCGGAAATCAAATTCCCGGAAATCAAACTCCCGGAAGCTCATTTACCTACTTTTCTAACAGAAACGACACATATTATTTTAAAACAAATAGAAAAAGAACCCTTGAGCAAAAGCGAAATATTCAAGAGATTAAACATAAGTAATCAAACATATAACAAGAAGAAGTTTTTAGACCCTTTAATCGACTCGGCTCTTATTGAAACAACCGTTAAAGACAAACCGAAGAGCCGAAACCAAAAATATAAAATCACAGAGAAAGGGTTACAGGTTCTAACACTATACAAAAACAAACAATAGTTCTACATAGTTAACGACTTAGTTAAACTCCCACCAACAAAACACATTACGCACTATTAATCAAATACATATCTTGGTTAACCAAGTTAATTTCGCCGAATTATTATTACATTGATCTCCAAATACAACAAAACACCACCATAATGAAACACCTTTTATTTCCGATATGTCTACTGCTACTTTTAGCAGGATGCGCATCTGGCGACAAGGTTCCTGCCTCCGATCGCCTCGACAAAAATATCATGACTGTTGAAAAGACATTCCGTGCAGACACATTGGGATGTATCGACACTCTGATTTATGCAAAAGAGTTTTTTGTCTACCGGGACAGTGTTTTGATAGTATTAAACAACCGAAACGAAGACACACACTTTTTAGAGTTCTACCGACTCTCCGACATGCGGCCCATAACTCAGTTGTACCGATCAGGGAACGGTCCCGACGAGCTGTTGAGCGCCAATGTAGACATTAACGGGAACATTCTGATAGTAAACGACTTTATCAAATCACAAGTAGCTGTGGTCGATATCGACTCACTATTGGCAGACCCCACCTACTCGGCGTCTCCGGTCCGTCTAAAGGTGGAGTCTCTATTTAACGCCACTCCATATAAAGACAGATTCATACTCGACAATCCCTACTCATTCGCAGATAAAAAGGCCGGCATCGTTCAGGAGGCTTCCCGCTTTATAGTAACCGACGATAAAAAGACCTATGAAGAGAAAAACAAATATCAATATTACACGAGGAATGTGACCAGCGGACGCATTATTGCAAACAAAGCAAAAAACAGAGTAATCTATGCTAATGGCAATCAATCGTCCGTGGAGATATACGACATGGAGTTGAACCTATTGAGAACGATAACAGGTCCCGTAGACCTACCCACCCAATATGTAATACACAACGAAGAGGGAGGAATGCCAAACGAGGTCATATTCAAGACTAATATACCTTACGCCTATGTGGACTACTGCACGGACGACGACTATTTTTATCTGACCTACGTGGGCGATATGTTCGGTAGAGGCCAAAAGGAACAGGACCTAAACTTCATAATATTCAAATTCGACTGGGACGGAAACTTCATCGACAGCTATCCCGTACACAGTTATGTGAGGTCGATCTCGAAGAGCCGGAAAGATGATGCGTTTTATGTAACGATATTATCTTCAGATGGACTTCCCGTTTTAATCAAGCTGTATGAAAAAGGGATTTTATAGGTTCTGGACGCACGGGGAGGAAGTTTCCGTAATATTCGGTTATGTACGCCACCTCTGAACGTATCAATTATTAACTTGTGTACACGGACGAGTATGCCTGCGACTTGCAGTTAATGCGCATGTCGTTAGGCTCCTATGCCCTTTATCGTCTCGCCTGTGACTCACCCAACCTCCGTTTAGTTAATTCGTTGCGGATGCCGCTCCGCAATACCTCGTACCGCATTATAAGCTAATTCGCATACCTTTAGTACGTTTTATAACACCTTACCGTCTCGCCCCCACCGAACCGATCAAGCCATTTATACCATTATACTACGATGATTACCCTAAGTTTGCCACACCGAAAGACGAATACGAAGTGCATCAAACCCACGCAATAGGCATCACTGAATATCACGCACATCAAAAAGGGGCTGTGCCCCCTCGTTTTTGCTTACTTTTGTCGAGTGACAAAAGTAA